>CAKZQE010000260.1 GCA_937139465.1 uncultured Gammaproteobacteria bacterium | reverse complement strand
CGGTCAAGTTCGGTCGCAATAAAGGGGTCAGGTATCCCACCGGCTTCGAACTGCCAACCGATCGTGACATCGCCGAACTGATGGGATTTGCCTGGTCAGGCGGCATCAACCTGGTCGATACCGCACCTGCCTACGGGCGTGCCGAGGAGCGATTGGGCACCCTGTTGCGCGGTCAGCGCTCAGAGTGGGTTCTGGGCACGAAAGTTGGCGAAACCTTCGACGGGACCAGTCATTTTGACTTCACGGCAGGCGGAGCCGACGCATCCCTAGCGCGAAGCCTGCGCCGGCTGCAAACCGACTACCTCGACTACGTGTTGCTGCACTCGGACGGGCAGGACCATGACGTACTGAACTCCGGGGCCTGTGAGGCCTTAATCCGTGCACGCGATGCAGGCTGGGTTAGGGCCATTGGCATTAGCTCAAAAACACGTGCCGGTGGCCAAGCGGCGATGGAGCTGGGCCTGGACATTGTCATGATGACCCTGAACAGCGAAGACCAAAGCGAAGCCCCGCTGTGTGAGTTGGCACACCAGCTAGACCGCGGAATTTTGGTGAAAAAAGCCATGGGCTCTGGGCACCTGGACCCACAGGACAGTTTGACGCTGGTCGCCCGCACACCCGGCGTTAGCAGCATTATTTCTGGTACGCTCAATCCCAAGCACTTGCTACAGAACATCGAACTCGTCAATCAAGGACTGACATGAACGACCTGATATTGGCTGGCCTGAAAGCCAGTCTCGAGCACAAACAAGCCATGATGGACGACGCCAGCTTGCACACGGCTATCGCCGATGCCGCCGCCCTGTGTCGCGAGTCCCTCAGCGCCGGCCACAAGATTCTACTGTGTGGCAACGGTGGCAGCGCGGCGGATTGCCAACACATCGCCGCGGAACTGGTCGGTCGGTTTGAAATCGAGCGCGATGCCATGGCAGCTATCGCGCTGACCACCGACACCTCAGCCCTAACGGCCATCGGCAACGACTATGGGTACGAAGAGGTGTTCGCTCGCCAGGTGGCTGGCCTGGGCAACCCGGGTGACGTGTTGATCGGATTTTCCACCAGCGGCGGAAGCAAAAACGTGGTTCGCGCCTTTGAAGTGGCGCAGTCGCGCGGCGTTCGCACGATCGCCATGACAGGCGCCAAGCGCGGCGCGCTAGCGGAGCAGGCCGACGTATGGGTGGCGTGCCCCAGCACCCGCACTGCCAATATCCAGGAGGGTCACATCACCATCGGTCACCTGATCTGTGCGTTGATTGAAGCCTAGCGCCTAATGTGGCCTGTCTTGTTGCTCAATGTAATGCTCGCGCACGCTGATAGGTGCACCGCCGTCTAGTAGCAAGAATCCACCTACCTTAGCGAGCGTGGATGCAC
>CAKZQE010000259.1 GCA_937139465.1 uncultured Gammaproteobacteria bacterium | reverse complement strand
TTAACGCCAATTTCCTCGACAGCACCAATGACACCCTCAGCGATAAGGTCGCAACGCACAATGCCACCAAAAATATTAATCAGCACGGCCTTAACATTCTCGTCTGACAGAATGATTTTGAACGCCTCGGATACGCGTTCTTTGGTTGCGCCACCACCTACGTCAAGAAAGTTAGCAGGAGCGCCACCGTGTAGCTTAACGATATCCATGGTGCCCATCGCCAAACCCGCGCCATTTACCATGCAGCCGATATCGCCATCGAGAGCCACATAATTCAGTTCCCACTTTGCCGCGTGGGCTTCGCGCTCGTCTTCCTGGCTGGGGTCATGCATTTCTGCCAAGGCTTTCTGACGATACATCGCATTGCTGTCGACCCCAAGCTTTGCGTCCAAACAGTGGAGGTTGCCTTGCTCAGTAATAACCAGCGGGTTGATTTCGATAAGCGCCAAATCTTTCTCTTGGAACATTGTCGCCAAGCCCATAAAGATTTTCACAAACTGCTTGATTTGGTCACCTTGCAAACCGAGCTTAAAGGCGAGCTCTCGCCCTTGAAATGGCTGCGGGCCAACCAGTGGATCGATAATCGCTCGCAGGATTTTCTCCGGCGTTTCCTCGGCGACCTTCTCAATCTCTACGCCACCTTCGGTTGAAGCCATGAAGACGATGCGGCGCGAACTACGATCTACCACGGCGCCCAAGTAAAGCTCTTCAGCGATGTCAGTGCATGATTCAACCAGAATTTTTGACACTGGCTGACCATTCTCATCCGTCTGGTAGGTGACCAAACGCTGGCCCAACCATTGCTTCGCAAACGCTGCGATTTCATCTGTCGTCTTGACCAATTTAACGCCACCGGCTTTACCGCGACCGCCAGCATGTACTTGCGCTTTGACTACCCACATGTCGCCACCAATTTTCTCAGCAGCGGCAACAGCTTCCTCAGGTGTGTCAACAGCATAACCAGTTGACACGGGCAAACCATACTGTGCAAACAGCTGTTTACCTTGGTATTCGTGAAGATTCATAGTTTCACTATCCTTGCTCGTCTATAGTTTGGCGAAGCGCACTTCGCCTCGTTTCTGCGATGTTATTATCCGTTATTCCGTGCCAAAAAAGACATGTTACCGTCTTTTGCGATTAGCGATGTGTATCGCGTGACCATCGACAGCCAGCGCCGCTTCGTGGACAGCCTCGGAAACCGTTGGGTGCGCAAACACAGTAAGCGCTAAGTCTTCAGCGCTGGAACCAAACTCCATCGCAATGACGACTTGCTGAACTAGATCTGCCGCGCTTGGTCCCACAATGTGACAACCCAGCACGCGATCGGTATCGGCACACGCGATCATCTTGACTAAGCCTTCGGAATCGTTGGACGCCAGGGCTCTGCCACAGGCAGCAAACGGAAAAGTACCGACTTTATAGTTGGCTCCCTCGGCCTTGAGCTCTTGCTCTGTTTTGCCAACAGCAGCGATTTCGGGGTGCGTGTAGATGACGCTTGGAATGCAATCGTAGTTCATTTGAACAGGCTTGCCGGCAATCCGTTCAACGACCATAACGCCCTCTTCGGAACCCTTATGAGCCAGCATTGGGCCTCTGACAACGTCGCCTACGGCGTACACGTTCGGCGCCTCAGTAGCGCAATGTTCGTCAACATAAATATAACCGCGCTCATCAAGCGTGACGCCACTGTCCGACGCGAGCAACTCGTCTGAGACCGGGCGCCGGCCGACAGCAACAATCAACTTATCGAATACTTCCGTATGCGTCGCGTCACCTGTTTGAAATGTGACTTCGACCTTGTTCTTTTTGACTTCGGTTCCTGTAACACGGGCCCCTAAACGAATGTCTAACCCTTGCTTCTTAAAGATTTTCGCTGATTCCTTGGCAATCGCCTGGTCCATCATCGGCAAAAAAGTGTCCATCGCTTCAAGCACAACCACCTCAGCCCCTAGACGACCCCAAACGCTTCCGAGCTCAAGACCAATAACGCCAGCGCCAATAACGCCCAAACGTTTCGGCACTTGATCAAACTCGAGTGCGCCTGTCGAGTCAACAATCAGCTTACCATCGGTGGGTGCAGGCGGAATCTCAATCGGCTTCGACCCCGCCGCAATAATGACATGCTCGGCGTCAAGGACGGATACCTCACCATCGGGTGCAGTGACCTCAACTCGGTGCCCCGCCAAGACTTTACCACTACCCGCAATGCTGGTGACGCCATTATGCTTGAACAGGCCCGCGATGCCGGATGTCAACTGATTTACGATGCCATCTTTTCTGGCCAACATGGCTGCAACGTCGACTTTGGGTTTCGATACCTGAATCCCGTGTTGAGACAGCTCTGACTGTGCCATCGAGA
>CAKZQE010000258.1 GCA_937139465.1 uncultured Gammaproteobacteria bacterium | reverse complement strand
GGTGACTCGCCGCTCGCCTAACAGGGCTTGAATCAATGCATCCTGGCCGTTACCGGCCACACCGGCGACCCCCAGGATTTCGCCGCCGCGCGCCTCGAGATCAAGCCCGCGCAGGCCGACGCCAAACGGACTTTCGTTCTCTAGCTCCAGCCCCTCGGCCTTGAGGCGTATCGGACCCGACTCGCCGACCTGGGCGCGCTCGGCGGACACCAATCGCTCGCCCAACATCAGTTCCGCCATGCTGGCAGCACTTTCTTGGGCCGGCTGGCAATGACCGACCACGCGGCCCCCGCGCAAAATGGTGGCGTGATCGCACAGGGCTTTGACTTCGGCCAGCTTGTGGCTGATGTAAAGCACCGAGCAACCCTCACTACGTAACCGATTCAGGGTCTCAAACAGGCGGTCGACTTCCTGCGGGGTCAGCACCGAAGTCGGCTCGTCCATGATCAATAGGCGTGGCGATTGCAATAAAGCCCGGACGATCTCGACGCGCTGGCGCTCGCCGACACTCAGGTCACCCACCGCGCGGCGTGGATCCAACGGCAAGCCGTATTCATGGCTGATTTGAGCGACACGATCGTTTAAGTCGCCCTGCGCAAGTTCCGGCGGCACGCCCAAGGCGACGTTTTCGGCGACGCTCAAGGCTTCAAACAACGAGAAGTGCTGGAACACCATGCCCACACCCGCGTCGCGGGCCTGGGCTGGCTTGGAAGGCGTGAACGCGGCGCCGTCGAACTGCATCGTCCCGGCGTCGGGGCGCATCACGCCGTAAATCATTTTGACCAGGGTGGATTTGCCGGCGCCGTTTTCACCCAGCAAAGCATGGATTTCACCCGGCGCTACGTCAAAGTCCACGGCGTCATTGGCAAGGACACCGGGGAAACGTTTAGTGATGCCGCGCAGGGACAGTCGAGAAGCCGGAGGGGTTTGACCCAAAATCGGAATCCTTACCTAACGATCAAACCGCGATGCTACCCAAACCGGCGCTTTGATTCATCAGGTTTTGATCGCCGGGGATGCTAAACTCGCCAAAAATTCCAGCGACGCGACCCTATGACCACCTTCCGAATTGACCACCTTGACGTCATCGTCACCATGAACGACGCCGGCGACGAACCGGTTGGGCAGAGCCTCTTTGTGCGCGATGGCCGCATTGAAGCGATCGGACCCGCTGATGCCTTGCCAGCGGCCGAACACATCATCGACGGCCGCGGCAAAATCGCCGTGCCGGGCCTGGTCAATACGCACCACCACCTTTATCAAAACCTGACGCGGGCGGTGCCAGGGGCGCAGGACGCCCTGCTGTTTGATTGGCTCAAAACCCTGTACCCGATTTGGGGTCGCATGCGCAGCGAGCACATCTGGGTGTCGACCCAGGTCGGCCTAGGGGAGCTTGCGCTGTCCGGCTGCACCACTAGCTCGGACCATTTGTACATCTACCCCAACGACTGTCACCTAGGCGACAGCATTGAAGCGGCGCTGGCCTTGGGGGTGCGTTTCCACCCGACCCGCGGCGCCATGAGCATCGGCGAATCCGACGGCGGCTTACCGCCGGACGCGTTGGTTGAGGACGAAGACGCCATTCTGCGCGACTGCCAAGACGTCGTTGGCCAGTACCACGACCCGGCTGAGCATTCGATGACGCGGGTGGGGCTCGCGCCCTGCTCACCCTTTTCGGTGTCGCGTGAATTGATGCGCGACGCCGCCGTGCTGGCCCGTGAACTGGGCGTTGGGTTACACACCCATTTGGCGGAAAACGACGAGGACATCGCGTATTCGCTGGAAAAATTCGGCGTCCGCCCCGGCACCTATGCAGAACAGCTCGGCTGGATTGGCGACGACGTCTGGCATGCGCACTGCGTCAAGCTCGACGCCAGTGAAATCGACCTGTTCGCCCGTTCCGGGACAGGCGTGGCCCACTGCCCCTGTTCCAACATGCGTTTAGGCAGCGGCATTGCACCAATACGCGCCATGCGCGATGCCGGCGTTAAGGTCGGCCTAGGGGTCGACGGCAGCGCCTCCAATGACGCCGCAGACCTGGCATCCGAAGCGCGTCAGGCCATGCTGCTGCAGCGTGTAAGCCTCGGCGCTGACGCCATGAGCGCCCGCGAGGCCCTACGTATCGCCACGCGCGGTGGCGCAGAGGTTTTGAACCGGCCGGAGCTTGGGCAGATACAGCCCGGTTTCGCCGCGGATTTTGGCCTTTACGACGTCAATCAAGTCGCCGGCGCAGGTGACTGGGACCCCGTCGCGGCACTGATTCTGTGCGGACCCATGCGCCCGAAAACGCTGTTCATCGGGGGCCATAAGGTGGTCGAGGACTACAGCCTCACCCGCGTTGATTGGCCGGCTCTCAAGGAAAAGCACAGTAAACTGTGCCGAGATCTTGTGCGGCGCACCTAGTACTGTACCGTACAAGACTTGGTTTACTTGTACCTGCTCACTACTAAACTTTGGCTCGATTTTAACGACACGAGAACCGAGCTATGCATAAAGATTTGCACCAAGGCCTCGAACTTGCCCTCCAGTTCAAATGTGGTCGCAGTACGCTGGATTTGCTAGAACGAATCGCCCATCACGACGTCGAAGCCTGCCGACACGCTTTGGATCACGCACTGCCTGATACTCGCGCCACCGAGCGCCTGCGCAGCTGGCTCAGCCACCGCGTGGGACGTGATCTGATTTCGCTGGCTAGGCCGGAGGAGATGCGTCAGACTTCTCGTGCATGAGAACAGACGCTTTTTTCAGCGCCCTATGGGCGCAATTTATCCAGGTCACGCCGCAAGCGCAGCGCATTCACGCACTGCTCCGCGACCGGGGCGAGACCTTGGTCAATGACCACGTCGCTTTTCGTACCTTTGCCAACAGTCCTGTTGACCGCGAGCACTTGGTGCCGCAACTCGAAGGCCTAGGCTACCACCACCACGAAGACTACGACTTCAGCAGCAAACATTTATCTGCGTCGAGCTACCTGCACGACGACCCATCGGCACCAAAAGTCTTTTTAAGCGAGCTTCACGACGATCGCCTACGCCCTGACAATCATGCCCGCGTGCGCGCCCTAGTCGAGCAAATCCCGGCCAACTTCGTCCAGGGCCCGCAGGTTTTTCACGGGCCCCTGCCCTGGGCGCCGGTGACCTTTGCCGACTACGAAGCCCTCGCGGACGAGAGTGAGTACGCGGGCTGGCTGTCAGCCTGGGGACTGCGCGCCAACCATTTCACGGTCAGCGTCAACGCCTTAACGAGCCTACGCACGGTTGCCGAGGTCAATGACTTTTTGCACCAACAGGGCTTTACCCTGAACGCAGCCGGCGGCCTGATCAAAGGCACCGCAGCGGATTTGTTGGAGCAATCATCGACCCTCGCTGATCAAGCGTCGGTCGCGTTCAGCGATGGTCCGCGCACGATTCCCGGTTGCTTTTACGAATTTGCATTGCGCCATCGAGACAGCAGCGGCACTCTGTATCCCGGATTTGTGGCCGCCAACGCCAACAAAATTTTTGAGAGTACGGACCGACGGAACCGCCCATGATTATTCGCACCCTGACCCCTACATTTAGCGTCGCTGACCAAGTGACCGAATCGGACATCGATAGCTTACTGAGCAGCGGCTTTAAGTCGGTGATTTGCAATCGCCCCGACGAAGAAGGCGAACCGCACCTCGGCCAAGACGCGGTTAAGAACGCCCTTGAGGCCGCCGGGATTGAGTTTCGTTACCTGCCGGTCAATGGCGCCGCCATCACCGACCTGGATGTGGCCGAACAAGCCGCGCTGGTCAATGAGCTGCCTGCGCCCTTGCTGGCCTACTGCCGAACCGGCACGCGCTGCACTAAGTTGTGGGCACTGGACCCCGCGCGCACCGACAGTGCGGATGAGCGTATTGCGGCCGCGGCTGCGGCCGGCATCAACATTGAAGACCTGCGCGAACGTATTCGCTAGCGGGCACCAACGCGGTCATGTGCCCACATGGCCGCCAACATCGAGACCACGAACAAACCGGCCTCGGCGGGTTGCAGCAATAGACTCGCCAGCCCCGGCCCTGGGCAGAAGCCGCCCAGCCCCCAGCCAGCACCGAACAACACGCT
>CAKZQE010000257.1 GCA_937139465.1 uncultured Gammaproteobacteria bacterium | reverse complement strand
TGTCACGTTTTGAATGGCCTGCGATTGGCACCGACGGCCGTGTTATCGAGCAGCCCCGAGCCGAAGAGGCGCCGCGCGCACCTACGGCCGATGAGGTTGAGGCGGTTTACGAGCAAGCCCGACGTGAAGGTCACGCCCAAGGCATGAGCGAAGCCGCGCAAGCGGCTGCCCAGGCACAGGCGGCGCAGCATGCGGCCCACGAGGAAGCTTTTCAGGCCGCTTTGGCTGAGGGCATGGCGCGTATCAACGAGCAGGTCGACCGTGAAGACGTCGCCTTGCGCCGCTCAATCGAGTGGCTGTGCCGCGAGACCATTGAGCAGGCGCTACTCGGGGTCCTGTCCGAGCCACAGTCGATGCCCCAACTGGTCGATGCCTTGCTGAAACAGATTCCCGGCCGCAAAGATCAGGTCACGGTGTATCTACACCCGGATCAGGTTCACCTCGTCGAAGGGGCTGAAGCGGATGCGGCACTGAATAACTTTGGGATTCGAGTCGAGACCCAGGACGCGTCACTCGAGCACAGCCCACTGACTGCGGTGTCCAATGACACGGACTGAACGGCTGGCGAATGCGCTGCCCGTTAGCTTGCCCGTGTCCGCACCGAATCCGCGTGGCAAATTAAGCCGTCTGGTCGGCCTAAGTCTGGAAGTCCGCGGCATTCGGCTGTCACTGGGGGACCGCGTGTTAATCGAGGCGACGCCTGCGCCGGTGCGTGCGCAAGTCGTCGGCTTTCGCGACGACATCAGCATCGTTATCCCGATGGACGACGCCAGCGGCTTGACGCCCGGTGCGGCAGTGACCGTCGACGGGAACGCCAACCAAGTACAACTCGGCATCGGTTTGCTGGGCCGGGTCATTGACGCCGAGGCCAAACCCATTGATGGCCTTGGCCCGATTGTGGCTACGGACCCGCACCCCTGGTTGACCGCGCCCATTAACCCGCTTGAACGGGCTCCAATCAATGAGCCCTTAGATGTCGGCGTCAAAGCCATTAACGGGTGTCTGACGGTGGGCAAGGGCCAGCGCATGGGACTCTTTGCCGGCTCCGGCGTGGGCAAATCGGTTTTAATGGGCATGATGACCCGCTTCACAGAGGCCGAAGTCGTCGTGGTCGGGCTCATTGGTGAGCGTGGCCGGGAAGTGCGCGAGTTTATCGAGGACGCTTTGGGCGAGGACGGGCGTCGTAAAGCCGTGGTGGTTGCATGCCCGGCGGATGCGTCACCCTTGTTACGGCTGCGCAGCGCCGAGCTGACGACACGCATTGCTGAGTATTTTCGAGACGAGGGTGCCCATACCCTGATGTTAATGGACTCGTTGACACGATTTGCCCAGGCTCAGCGCGAAATCGGCCTAGCATCGGGCGAACCGCCAACGACCAAGGGTTACCCGCCGAGCGTGTTCGCCAAACTGCCCGCGCTGGTCGAACGCGCAGGCAATAGCAAAAGTGCCGGTTCATTGACTGCGATTTACACCGTGTTGACCGAGGGCGATGACCAGCAAGACCCGATTGCGGACGCTGCGCGGGCGATCCTTGACGGTCATATCGTTCTAAACCGAAAAATCGCTGAAACCGGTCAATACCCTGCCATTGATATCGCCCAGTCCATCTCCAGGGTCATGCCAAAAGTCACGTCGGCGGAGCATGGTCAGGCCGCGATCCGCATCAAGCAGTGGCTCGGCGCCTATGAGCAGCGACGGGATTTGATTGACGTCGGCGCGTACCAGCGTGGTGCGGACCCGGTTGTTGATCAGGCGATTGTGAAACTGCCGGCCATCCGCGAGTTTCTAGCCCAATCCATGCACGAGGGTGTCGGCTTCGAGGCTACCCAAACACAGTTGGCTACCTTGGTGAGCAGTTAATGGACCCCAAGCGTGTAGAGCGGCTGCGCTGGCTGGCGGGCTTGCGGGTGGAAAAGGCCGCTAAACAACTGGCGGAACATCAACAGCGCATCGCGCAAACCCGCCAACAAATTGATGATTTTCAACAATTTAAGGCCATGAGTGAAGCCCCGTTACGGGAGCAAAGAACCTTAACGGTGACGGATCTTAAGGCGCGTCAGAATCGACTCGGCTTCCTTAAAAAGCTCGAGTCAGCGATCGAAGCCAGTGAGCGCAAACTCGATACGCAGGAAAACGACAAGGTTCGTGCCCAGCAACTATGGCAGGCCCAACGTCAAAAGGAGCAGGGGTTTGAGCACCTGGTTGAGCGGGCCCAACACGACGAGGATGTTCGTGAAACCAGGGCGGCCGACAAAGCCGCCGCCGAGCAATGGAATCTGACTAAGCCACGCTGACTTGCGCCGCACTGACGTCCAGCAGGTCTGACAATGAGTCAAATTGTTCGGCGCTCATGGACAGCACAGTCCCCTTGACTTCGCAGTCGGCCATCACATCCCGGGCCTGGAACAAATCTTCATGCTCGTCCCACCATTGCTGAGCCGCCTGGTGGCTGCACGGCCAGCATACGATGAACTCGTCCCCATCAATCCGGCCGTACACGGCGCCTTCGGGGGCGTTGTCGATCAAGGCGTGGCCAATGCTCACCAAGATTCGGTCACCATAGTCGACCCCATTGGTGTGATTGATCTGTTCAAGCTCCATCACATCGGTACGGATCAGGCTGACGTCGATGCCATCACGGCGACAGTCACGCCACAACCGCAGTAGCTTTTCCATCAACACCGTTTTGCCAGGAACGCCGGTTAGTGGGTCGTTTCGGTAACTGGCCAGCTGTGCCTGGGCCGACAGCAGGTCGCGGCGCATGTTGCTGATACGCGACATCGCTTTGAGCTTGGCCCGCAGCACAGTGGGGTTGATCGGTTTTGTTAAATAGTCGTCGCCACCGGCTTCGATGCCGCGTTCGATCAACTCGACTTCTTGGCGTGAGGACAAAAATAAAATAGGGATCCAGTCATCAGCCAATCGCTCGCGCAGGGCACGGGTCAAGTCGAACCCGTCCATGCCTGGCATTTCAACGTCGACCAAAATCAGGTCAATTCGCTTCTCGGAAAAATACTGCAGAGCCGCGTCCGCATCCCTTGCCGTTAGTGCCCTGTGGCCGAGTTCGCGCAGCACCGCACCGATCAAATGTCGCATGGCTTTGCTGTCGTCCACGACCAGCACGTTCATCGCTCGTTCGGGTTGGGTTTGCTCGGACATTGGCAGGATTCCTGTGTAATACTTACGGCACTCACAACACAGGTTAGCACCGTGCGCAGTTCTAGGACTTTTTTTCCTCAAGAAAACCAACGGTGCGTCGATTACTGTCTAGTCTAAGACAAAATCAGTTAGGAAGGACCATGGCCCAGATCGAGAAGATCAAGCTGGAAAAGCAACTGCAGATAATGCTGGTTGAGTCGCTACACGAGGAACTCGAAGAGTTAATCAACGACGGCGCTGAGCTTGAATTGGACGGATCACAGGTTGAGCGGTGTGATACCGCCGCATTGCAACTATTAGTTGCAGTACAGGTTGCCCTTGCAGGCCGTGACAGTGAGATTCGTTGGGCCGGAGCTTCGGAGGCGTTATTGGATGCCGCCAAGCGACTCGGCCTAACAGATGCATTAAACCTTTCTGGAATAAGCGCTCAAGCGCACGAGGACAATTAACAATGGCAACGATTTTGGCAGTGGACGACTCAGCATCGATGCGTCAAATGGTCACCTTTACACTCAAGGGTGCCGGTTTTGAAGTAATCGAAGCAATTGATGGCGTCGAGGCGCTTTCCAAAGCGCAAACCGCAAAAGTCGACCTAGTGCTGACGGACGTCAACATGCCCAACATGGACGGCATCACTCTAGTCAAAGAGCTTCGCGGCCTGCCGAGCTTCAAATTCACACCCATGCTAATGCTGACCACTGAGTCAGCTGGTGACAAGAAAGCAGCAGGGAAGGCAGCCGGGGCGACCGGTTGGATCGTTAAGCCTTTTAACCCTGATCAGCTTCTTAACACCATCAAGCGGGTCCTAGGTTAAGGAATCCCCATGTCGGTTGATATGTCGCAGTTCCATCAGGTGTTCTTTGAAGAGTCACTTGAAGGGTTAGACATTATGGAACAGGGCCTTTTGGCGCTGGAACCAGGCAGTCAAGACCTTGAAACGATTGGTGCGATTTTTCGTGCCGCTCACAGCATCAAAGGGGGCAGTGGCACCTTTGGCTTTGGGGAAGTCGCGGAATTTACCCACATCCTCGAAACCTTGTTGGATGAAATCCGTGACGGTCAGCGTGTATTAACCGGCGAAGCCATCAATTTGTTTTTGCAGTCGGTCGACTGCCTGCGGTCGATGTTCGATTCACTCCAGACAGAAACGCCTCTGGACATGGAATCGGCGAACGCGCTGCACAAGCAGTTCGAGGCCATGTTGCATGGCACTGACGCCGCGGCCGACACCAGCGAGGCGGTCGACGCGTCCGGGGCGCCAGAAAATGACGCGCCCGCCAGCACCGGCTGGGTCGTCACATTTAAACCCGATCTTGACCTGCTTCGCACCGGCAACGAGCCGGTGCGCATGTTTCGCGAGCTCGAAGCCTTTGGCGAGGTGACTGCTCACTGCGACCTTGAAAAACTTCCCACGCTCGGCACCCTGACGCCGGAGGAATGCTACCTGTCGTGGACACTGGAAATCGTGACTGACGAGCCAGTGGAATCGATTAAAGAAGTGTTTGAATGGGTCGAGGACGAGTCGGATCTGACCTATGCGCCGCTGGGCACAAAGGTCGAGGCCGAAAGCGCCGTCGAAACGGCTGATGGCAATGAAGCAGTACCTCAGGTCGATGCTGACGTACCCGAAACAGCACCTGAGGCCGCCGCCGTTGCGCCCGCAGCGACTGCCGCACCAGACGTGGCCAAACGCTCGGAAGCAGCCGCAGCGGTTGTTAAAGCCAACAGTGGTAAGAAACCGGACACATCCATCCGCGTATCGACCGACAAGATTGACGCCCTCATCAACATGGTGGGCGAACTGGTGATCACTCAGTCAATGCTGGGTACGCTCGGTGAAAACTTCACCATGGCCAACCTGCACAAGCTTCAGCAGGGACTGGAACAACTCGAGCACAACACACGCGAGTTACAAGAGTCGGTCATGCGAATTCGCATGTTGCCGATCAGCTTTACCTTTAACCGATTCCCACGGCTTGTTCGTGACATGTCGCAAGCTATGGGCAAAAGTATTGAGTTGCTGATTGAAGGCGAGGGCACTGAACTCGACAAAACGGTCATGGAAAAGATTGGCGACCCACTGGTCCACCTTGTCCGTAACTCGCTCGATCACGGCATTGAGATGCCCGAAGACCGTTTGGCCGCAGGCAAACCGGAAACCGGTCAAATCAAGCTGAATGCGTTCCACCAGGGCGGTAGCATCGTTATTGAAATTAGCGATGACGGTAAAGGGCTGGATGCCGACGCCATTTTGGCCAAGGCACGCAAGAACGGATTGGTCGCACCTGACCAAGAATTGAGCACGAACCAGATCCATGAATTGATTTTCGAAGCGGGCCTGTCCACGGCCGCTGCGGTAACCGATGTCTCAGGTCGCGGCGTCGGAATGGACGTCGTTCGCAAGAATATCAACGAGTTGGGCGGCGGAATCGAGATAGAATCTGCGAAGGGCGTGGGTACGACCATGCGCGTTCGCTTACCGCTGACGCTGGCTATTCTCGACGGTCAGCTGGTGCGTGTTGGCACCCACACCTACATCTTCCCGATCATCAACATCATCGAGTCGCTGCAGGTCAAGACGGAACAAATCAACCAGATCGCCGGTGGATCCGAAGTCATGCGGCTTCGCGATGAGTACATCCCGGTAGTGCGGTTGTATGACGTATTCCAGATTGACGCGGACAGCACGCGGTTAGAAGACGGGTTGGTGGTCGTCCTTGAATTCGATAACGAGAAGGTCGCGGTGGCCGTTGACGACTTACTGTCGCAGCAACAGGTCGTGATTAAGAGCCTCGAGACCAATTACGAGAAAGTAGACGGTGTCAGTGGCGCGACTATTTTGGGCGACGGAACAGTTGCGATGATTTTGGACATTCAGAGCCTCATTCGCATGGCCGGTGTCCGTCAAAGCCACATACAAAAAACGATTAGCTTGTGAGCAAGGAGAATTCGATGGAAGCGGTGGCTACCGATAATACGACCCAGGGCGTCGCAGGCGCGCTGGATCAGTACCTAACCTTCATGCTCGATGGTGAGGAATACGGCGTCGATATTCTCAGCGTTCGAGAGATTCGTGGCTGGGATTCGGCCACGCCGGTACCGAACGCGCCAAAACACGTCAAGGGCGTGATCAACCTGCGGGGCACCATTGTGCCGCTGATTGACCTACGCGAACGTTTTAACCTCGAGCCGCTGGAATACGGCCCAATGACGGTGGTCATCGTCCTGAACGTCAACACCGATAAGGGCGAAAAAACGATGGGTATCGTGGTTGATGCGGTTAGCGACGTCTACAGCATCAGTGCCGACGACATGCGCGATCCGCCGGATCTGGGTGACAGCGTTGACACCAACTACATCAAGGGATTGGTCAACGTACAAGAAAAAATGGTCATCCTCCTTGAGATCGACCGATTCTTGAATGCAGATCGTTTACCCACGTCCAGCGACTACGGTTTGGATGCCTGAGCCAACCTGGGTGTGACCTCGCGTTATTTAAAAGCTCGCTTTGGCGAGCTTTTTTATGTGCCGCGCGACATCGGTGGACATACCACCGCAGGCGCGCAGAAATAGTACTAAAGGGATGACCATTAGTGCCGTTATGATAATGACTACCCGCATTAGTCGCGGGCATTGCGGTGTAAAAGGAGTTAAAGATGTTTAGTCGTATCAACAGCCTTCGGGTCGGGTTGAAACTGTGGTCGGTAGTGGGGCTGCTAACCGCTATCGTGCTGGGATTTTCGGGGGTGTATTACACTCAAACCAGTGACACCATTCACTTCAGCCAAAAGGAAGTGTACGGCAACGACTACATACAGGCGTTACGCCCTGTGTTCCACGGCATGACAAAGCATCGCACCGCGGTGGTCGAGCGACTGCTTGACGCGCCCATCCCTGGTCTCGAAGCAGCCACCGAAGCTGAAATTGCCGCCGGATTTAAGGCCGTAAAAGCGACTGAAGCCTACATCAATGCCGAACTGTCCATTGGCTCGCGTGTTGACGACTTAGAGCGACAGTGGGCGGACGTTCTGGCGCACTCCGCGACCGTGAAAGATATCGACGAGGCGATTGCAAAGCACACGGATGTGATCGACAGTGCGTTGTCGTTGGTGGCCTACGTGGGTGATACCTCGAACTTGATTCTTGATCCTGATCTGGACTCCTTTTATCTGATGGATTACGTGGTGTTACGTGAACCCGCGATCGAGGCCATGTCTGGACTTGCCAGTGACCTGGGTTCAAAAATTACTGCGAGCCCGTTCATTTACCCAGACCATGCTCGAGCCCTGACCGAAGCGAAAGTTCGCCTGCTGGATGCCTATGCCGCAGGTATCGGCGCGCTAGAAACGTCCGGGGCTAACAATGCCGAGGTCGCCGCCGCACTCAGCAGTATTGTCAGCGACTTGAAAGCGTCGCGCGCAACTGCGGAGACCAATATCAATGCGGTATTGAACGCCAGCTTCAAGGGCACGACTGAAGAGTTTGCCGCGTCGATGCTCGACTCAGTCAAAGCCAATGAAGCGGCGGGTACAGCGGCAACACAGTGGCTGGACAGCCTGTTGCAGGCCAGAATCGACGGCATGCAGAACGCCATGTACACGGCCCTGATCGGCGTGTTTGTCGTACTGGCCGCGACCATAGTGGTTGCCTTCCTAGTGCTACGCAGTGTGTCGTCGCGCATGGCTATGATTTCTGGCTACTTTGCAGGCATCCAGAACGGTGATTTAAATCAGAATATTGTCATCACCGCCCAGGACGACATGGGCGAATTGATGACTGATCTGGACAGCATGCAGACGCAGCTGCGCGAGCGCACTGAACGGGAAGCAGTGGTCGCTGCGGAAAACAGCCGCATCAAGCAAGGCTTGGACAACGTGTCCACCAGCGTCATGATCGCGGACGCCGATGGCAAGATCATCTATTTGAATGACTCGGCCAGCGCTTTGATGCGCACGTCCAGCGACAACCTGAGTCGCGAAATCAGTGGATTCCGCCACGACGCCATCGTTGGCGCTAGCTTCGATCAGTTCCACGCGAACCCGGGGCACCAGCGCAATATGCTGGGTAACCTGCGTGGCACGCACCGCACCGAAATTAATGTGGGCAACCAAGTGTTCTCACTGATCGCAAACCCAGTCTACAGCGACGACGAGGTCCGCCTTGGCACGGTAGTCGAGTGGGCGGAGAAGACCGAAGAGCGTGCGGTCGAAGCGGAAATCGGCGAAATTGTTGAAAAAGCAGCCAACGGTGATCTGTCAGCGCGCTTGGACACGACCAACAAGTCAGGCTTCTTCATGGCCCTGGGCAGTGGTTTGAACCGTCTAACCGAAAGCGCTCAGGCGATCATTGCTGACACCAACCGAGTCATGTCCGGTATGGCTCGAGGTGATCTGACAGCACGCATTGACACCGAGTATCGCGGCGAATTTGGCAACCTTGCCGCCGCGGTTAACCAAACCATTGAACAAATGACGAGTGTGATCGAGCAGATCACCAACGCGTCTGAGCAGATTCGAGCGGGTGCGGAAGAAATCGCTCAGGGTAACTCTGACCTGTCGCACCGCACCGAACAGCAGGCGTCGAGCCTTGAAGAAACAGCCTCGAGCATGGAAGAAATGACCGGTCTGGTTCGTCAAACCGCCGAAAACGCACGCAACGTTAACGACTTGGCCGGCGGTGTGCGCGATAGCGCATCCGAGGGCGGACAGGTCGTTGAACAGGCCGTCACCGCAATGGAAGCGATCAACGAATCATCCAAGCGCATCAGTGACATCATCACTGTGATCGACGAAATCGCGTTCCAGACCAACCTGTTGGCCTTGAACGCGGCGGTTGAAGCAGCCCGCGCTGGGGAACAGGGGCGTGGGTTTGCTGTGGTGGCGGGCGAGGTACGAAGCCTTGCCCAACGCAGCGCGGAGGCTGCTAAGGAAATCAAAGACCTGATTCGTGATTCATCGAACAAGGTCAACGATGGCACCCAGCTGGTGAACCGCTCCGGTGAGACGCTGCAGTCATTGGTCGGGTCGATCGCCGAAGTCGCCGACCGCGTTGCCGAAATCACGCGGGCTGCCGAAGAGCAAAGCTCCGGGATTGAGCAAGTGAACACCGCAGTGTCACAGATGGACGAAATGACCCAGCAGAACGCGGCCTTGGTTGAGGAGGCCAGCGCAGCGGGCGAAAACATGGCGGAGCAAGCTCGTAGCATGAACACCGCCGTTGGCTTCTTTAGGGTTAACGAGTCCGACACTGGGGCGCGTTCACCTGCGCCGGCTCGTCAACCGGCGCCGCCGCCGCGTGTGACCCCCAAGACCACGTCGGCGCCGACCGGCAATGTCGTCCACAGCGCAAGTGAGGATGATGAGTGGGATGAATTCTAACGTTCACTCGTAAATGCCAAAGGCCGCACAATTTGTGCGGCCTTTTTTATTTCGGCGTTAACAAGCCGAGCCGTTGGTCGCTACCAAAAAGATAAGAGGCTCCTTACACGGACGAGGGGCTCGGTCTCACCAAGGAGTGCACCATGACCAACGTAATTGCTTCACTACCCGTTGGCGCCAAACTAAAGGCGTCATTTGCCTGTTTGGTCATCATCATTCTCAGCTTTGCCGGTGCCTACTACGCGCAAACGGATGATCAGATTCACCACAGTCGCCAGGAGCTTTACGGCAACGCGTTCATACGCGAATTACGCCCGCTTTTGACCTACATCCCCCAGCACCGTGGAACCAGCGCCGCTATTCGCTCGGGCGATGAAGGGCTTGCATCGACCTTGCCGGGTATTCGTGCACGGGTTGATGAAACCTTCAGCGCCCTGCACGGGTTTAATCCTGCGTGGGCGGCGGACATCGCAGTGGGTGATCAAGTAACGCGATTGGAAAGCCAGTGGAAGACCTTAGTCGACAACGCAGATACGCAGTCCGCCGCGGAGCACTTTTCTGCTCACACTGACTTAATCGCGGCGGTGCAAGGGGTTATTCATGAGATCGGCAAAACCTCAAAGCTGCTGTTAACCCCCGATCTAGATTCGTTCTTTCTTATGGAAACCATTGTCGTGCGCTCGCCGGCAATGGGCGAATATGCGGGTCAGGCACGGGGGCTCGGGGCCGGCATCGTGGCCCGGCAATTTATTACCCCAGCTGAGATGAGCGCGCTGGAGGCGGCTCACACCCGGTTACACGACGCCCTCGTTGGCATCGTGCTGTCGCTAAACGAGGCGGGGGAGAAAACACCTGCGCTTGCAGCAAAGCTCAAGCCGGTCACGGACACATTAGAGCTGCGTGGAAAGCAAGCTGAAACGTTGTTTTCCCGGGTGATTCAGGAAGACTTCGCCGGCATGACCCCGAAAGGCTACTTCACCGCCATGAGTGATGTCATCGCTGCCAATAGCGAAGCGGCCGAGCAATCGGCTGACCTCTTGGACGAGCTGCTTCAGGCCCGTATTGACAACCAGCAGCGCACCCTAGTTGGGGCCATGGCCGTGGTGTTGATCGCATTGGTACTGGCGTCAACCTTCACAGCTCTGTCGCTGCGCCAGCAAAATCGATTGCTGACTCGGGCGAACGGTCACTTTCAAGGCATTCGGGATGGCAATTTCAGTCAGTCCATCACCTGGCGCACAAAGGATGCGTTCGGCCAGCTATTTGAAGGCTTATCGGCGATGCAAACCGACCTGCAAGCGCGCCGCGAGGCCGACACCATCGAAATGGCTGCCAATAGTCGCATCAAGCAGGGTCTGGACAGCGTCAACACCTCGACCATGATCGCGGATGCAGACGGCAACATTATTTACCTGAACCAATCAGCCCAGGCACTTATGAAGGCGTCCCATGACAACCTGCGCTCGATCTTGCCCGCCTTTGATCAGGCCACGGTGCTGGGGTCCAACTTTGATATTTTCCACGCCAACCCTGCACACCAGCGTGGATTGTTGGCCCGGCTTGACTCGACCTACACCACAGAAATTTCCGTTGGCCAACAGATCTTTCAACTGATCGCTAACCCCGTCTTTGATGATGCCGGAGATCGTCTGGGTACCATTGTCGAGTGGGAGGACAAAACCCTGGAACGCGCCGTAGAAAAAGAAATCGAAGCGGTGGTGAATGCGGCATCAGCAGGGGACCTTAGCGCGCGCATCGATGAGGCGGGCAAAGCTGGTTTCACCCTAGCCTTGGCAAAGGGCGTCAACCAGATGGCGGCCAGCGCTGAGTCGATTGTCACCGACACCAACGATGTGATGTCAGCCATGGCCAGCGGGGACCTGACCCAGCGTATTGATGCACAATACCAAGGCCAGTTCGGGGCACTGGCAGGCAACGTCAACCAAACGATCGAACAGCTGACGACCACCATTGACCAGATCTTAAAGTCGTCCGAGCAAATTCGAGCTGGCGCCGAAGAAATCGCCGCGGAGCGCCGATTTAGGCAGCCGCTTGTCGACATATCCTTCCAGCAGGACGTGCTTCAGGGCGTTGGACACCGGACTGAAAGTGAACGGCCCACCGCTAAATTTTTGGATAAACGTATCCC
>CAKZQE010000256.1 GCA_937139465.1 uncultured Gammaproteobacteria bacterium | reverse complement strand
CCACGGGCACACCACCGCGCACCCGATAAAGGGTGACACTCGTGCCGGCTTCCAAGCGCTCGCTGACTTCCTGCGAGGCACCTGCTTCCAGATCCGCCGCGAAGTCGTTCTCAACCGCCACCTGATAGGTGTATGTGGTGGTCATATCAGCCGTCACCGCACCGGTGAGCGTCACCGCGCCATCGCGGACGTTTAGGGTCAGATCCGTGCCGGTGGCCGGATCGGTCAGGGTCATGCCGCCGACGGCACTGCCCCTCAACAGGGTGACAACACCTGCTGATACCGACACCACGGTCGAGCCGTCTGTGTAGACGCCATCGGCGTATACGATCGGATCCCCATTACTGTCGATATCATCCAGCAACAAGGTCTGGCTAATCTGGTCGGCAACCAAAGGCTCCGTCAGCGTGACCATAAATTCTGGGCTGATCGCGCTGCTACTCAGGCGGACCAGACCCAGTTGGCTTGGCAACTGATTCGCGGCCGGCAGGGTGTCATCGACGGCACCGGTTGCAATGCTGCCCTGCAGCATTTCGAGCGTCAGCTGCTCTGCCGTCGCCGATACGACACGCATCAGGCCGGAGGCTGTCCCTGTGGGCTGCAACAGATCACCAACATTGAGACTGGCTGTACCCAAGGCACTGGCATCCAGAGTAACCGAGGTCACCGCTACGGGCGCGCTCGCGGTGGTGACGGTGCTGCCACCGCCGACCGGTTGAATAACCATGCCTTCGTACCACTGGCCGAGCAGCATATTCACCGCAGCCTGGCCGGAGTCGATGGCCATCACGCGCATCAAGGTGGTGCCAGCGGCGTTCTGATACAGCGTTCCGGCGGTTAGGCCGGTGGCATCCATGGTCAGTTCAGTCGCGCTGCCTGCGTTTTGTGACAGCTTGGTTGTCAGACCGTAGTCGCTGGTGGCTCCCGTTAACCAGCCCTGCTCTGCGGTCACGCCACCTTCAATGAGTTGACCCACAAAGGTGCCCAAGGGCGCGTCGACCGACACGACACGGACCAGACCCGACGCGCTGGACAGCAACTCACCCACCGCGGGCAAGGCATCTCCACTGTTCCAGTCTGACGCCGTGGCATTGGCATCCGAACGCACTTGCGCCACCGAGAAGTTGACTTCAAGCGGTGCCCGATGAGCCACACCAACGAGCTCAAAACCCTCGCCGTGTGCGGGCACACCGGTCAAGTCAGACAGCACCAGCTGCGCTGTCCCCGTCGAGTACGATTGAACTGTGGCGTAAACACCTGACTGCAGGCCGCGGACGACGCTCAAGCCCGGCTTAATGCCCGCCAGCGCAAGGCCGGCTGACAACTGAATCGTCATCAAGTCCAGACCGACCAACCAGTCGCCATCCGCCGGAATGCCCGACACAGTGTCGTTCAAGGTCACCAGGTTGGCAGAGTCGTTTTCCACACCCATTCGGGTCACGCCCTGGTTGGCGCGGTTTAGATAAGTGTCGCTGCCTTCACGCCCATCAAAGGTGGCACCGGCGGCAAATTCCCGCACATCGAAGCGGTCGTCTAAGTTGGTGCCTAACAACTGAACAATATCGAAGGCACGGAGATCCTCGGTTTCAATCGAAACCGTGGTGCCGCTGCCGTTGACCTGCTTGGTGACCAACTCGTTGCCGTCCAAGTAGAACTCGACGCTGTGGCCACGTGTATCCAGGAAATCAGCATCGTAGACGAACTGATCGCGCCCGCCGGCGTCGACCATCACGTCGTCACCCTCGCCGGCCATGACCCAGTCATCACCCAGGCCGGTATCAATAAAGTCGACCTCGGCAGACCCGAAGACCTTGTCGTCTCCGCTACCGGTTTCGATATGGCGAATCAGGTTGCCGCTGGTGTTAGCCGCGAACCGAATCTGACTGAAGTCGACAACGTCGTCGCCCTCACCGGTCAGCACTTCGACGGTGTCATCACCGGCGGACTGGCTGACCTGAATCGTCTGGCGAACCGTGTTTTGACGCAAGCTCGCGGTCGAGGAGTGAACAAAGTAGTTCGAGTCCGAGCCCTGGCTCGCACGGCCAGAAATCGCATCGGCGCCGTCCGAGCCAATAATGCGAACCAGGTCATCCACACCGTCGTTGGCACCGAGCTGGGCGCTGACCGTTTTCAGGTCGACCCCGTCCGCCGTCTCGTGGACGGTGACTTCGTCTTGGCCCCCGCCCAGCGACAGATCCAGTACTTCGATGCCCTTCAGGGTCATCTGCTCTTGGCGCTCAGCTTGCCAGTAGACGCGACTGCTGTTGCTGCTTGCGCTCGCCCGGATCACCTCGACAAAGTCGCGGGTCAGATCGCCGGCACCGAATTCCGCGGCTAGCAGGTTTAGCTGATCGTGGCCAGAGTCGCCCGAGAATCGGTCCTG
>CAKZQE010000255.1 GCA_937139465.1 uncultured Gammaproteobacteria bacterium | reverse complement strand
CGGTCAACCTCGGCGGTATCAGTCTCGCAGGTGGTTTGACGGCGGCGGGTAATCTTGATGCGCCGACTTTGGATTTTGCCGACACCAACCTTGTCGATGCGGTCAAGACAGCCTTGGTTGCCGCCGGTCAGTCGCTGGGCCTGCCCAGTGGTTGGGAAGATTTGTCCCGCATCAACCTGGGCATGGATCAGGTGTTTGATGCCCTCGTCGGCGAGCTGAACCGCGAAGACGGCTATTTGGATATGACGATTCCGGGCCTCGGTCAAAGCATCGAGGACTTGCTCGGGCTGAAAGCGGCCCTGCGTGAGGCGCAGTCGGCGCTTTCCGAAAGCGTTAGCCTAGCACCGGAATTTGCCGCTCGGGTTATCCATGAGGCCCTGACCAGTACGACCGATCCGTTAAAGTTCAAGCCAAACGAACTCAGCGTGTCTGTCGATGTTAACGAGAGCAACGATGGGTTGGTGGTTAGCCTCGCCGGTGGACGAACATTAACGCAGCTGATTGATCTCGGTATCAACCTGTCGGATTTGGAGCTGGCCTCATCCATGGCTGCGACGCTGGGGATAAAAGATCCGAGCTGGCTGACCATCCAAGCCATGGACGATGCCAAACTGGATTTGGCCTTGGGTGCGTTTTTCGACGTCTCAGCCAACTTGACCTGGGACAGTGTGAATAACGAGGTCGACGTGGCTTTGTCGAGCGTGTCGGACAAGGCCGTTGAGGTCAAAGCACTGGCTCGCTTGGCGGCATCGGACCTTAGTTTGGCGCTGGATGCGGGCTCATTGGGCTCCTACGGTTTGACGGCCCAAGGGGCCACGGCCCAGTTTGCCAAAACCGGTGCGGTGCTTGATGCAAATGCGACGCTGGCCAGTCAGCTGAGCGCCCAGGGCGCATCATTTACGGTCGATGCGGCGGGCGATTTGGCTAGCGACGGTGCCTTTGCCACCCGCTTGCCCCTGTACCGCAGTGTCGGCAACGAGTTGCAGGCCATTGAAAGCCTGCAGAACCTAGCGCTGGCCGGTAGCCTGACTGATGTAGCGGACTCCCTGCGCCCCGGCTTTGAGCTTGATTTCACCGGTGCCCCGTCGGACCTGGATCTGCGTCAGGAGCTGTTCCCCCAGCTGGATAGCTTCGAAAACCTATCGTTCGCCGAGCTTAAGTCAGGCGTGGAACTGGTCCGAAACTGGCTCAACGGCGGGGCCGGGACGCCCACTGCAGAGAGCCCCATCACCAAGGTGCTACCGGTGCTTGAGCAGTCGTTAAACGACCTCGCACCGGTGGATGATGTGCTGTCCGCGATCATATCGGTGCTGGACACACTCGACAGCAGTGGCGACGGCATGGCCGATCGTATTTTGCAGGTCGAAGGTCTGATCAATGCGCAGTTGGCGAGCATCGCCGGATTTGCGGTGGCGCCGACCGTGGGGCTGAGCCTGACCTCGACGAACGCGGATGCGTTTAGCACGACGCACCCCCTCGAATCCCTCGAGTTCCGGATCGATCTGGATGACAGCTGGACCCTAACGCAGGGCTTTGATTTGGCGTTGAGCGACCTGCTTGGCCTAGACGAAGTGACGGACATCGGGTTCGCGGCCCAGGCGGCATTGGATCTGGCCCTTAACGGTTCCTTGGTGTTTGGTGTCGAGCTGCCCGCCGATGCCTCAGCCAAAACCCTCGGTGACCTGGCCAAGTTGCCGGACCTTCAGGCGCCGCGTCTATACGTTGGTAGCGAGACCGGATTTAGTTTCACCCTGTCCGGTGAGGTGTCCGGCTTGACCGGCCGCGCCACGCTGGGCGATGGCGCTACGGACATTGGCCTGTATGTCGATCAGGCGGCAGACGAGGGTGTCTTTAGGTTGGCCGATTCCAATGGCAACCCGATCGCTCTGGAGTTTGCACTGGGCAACAATGGTTCGGGGCGCTACTACATCGACGACCTTAACGTCGACTCCCTGGATGTGTCCGCGCAGACGTTGACCCTGTCAAACGGCACCGCGGCCGCGTTGTCGGTGGGCATGAACCAGACGTTCAACGTCAGTGGCTCAGATCGCGTCGTCAACTACAGCCTGGGCGATCAGTTTGAGAACGGCGCTGAGTGGGCGCAGATCGGCACCCTGGCTCAGTTCGGTGTGGTGTCCGTCAAGGCTGATACCGCCGCGCTAACCGGGGCCGAAGGGCTGCTGGCGGATCTGGCCGGGGACCTGTATGCCGCGGGTTCGCTGCACAGCTTCACCTCCACCTCCAGCGACCAGAGCATCAGCGGCGACACCCTCAGCCTGACGTTTGGGCTATCGGGTTCCCAGACCAATCCCGTGGCGGTCGGCCAAGTGTGGATCGTTGAAGACAGCACTGGCACTGCACAGGCACTAACGGTCCAGAGCGTGACAGAGGGTAGTGATTCCGTGAGCCTGGTGTTTGAGGCTCAAAGCTTGTCCCTAGCGGATAGCGGTGCGCTGACCTTGGCAAACGGCATCGCTGTGCTAAAGGCCGGCGACAACATCCGTCGAGTGATTTCCGACAGCAACGTCGCCGGCACCTTTGTCGGCTCAGACGGCGGCTCGGTCACCTTGAGGGTGGCGGGTAACGTCGCGGGCTACGAAGCCAGTAACGGTTTGCTGGTGCACTGGACGCAGGGCGGAGCCGTGATGGCTGTTCCGACGGCACTCCTGGGCGTAAGCGATGTTCCGGGAACCGACTTCGTTGATTTGCAAATCAGCTTGCCGACCTCGGGCCTGGGGGACCTCAGCGCAGCCAGTGGGTGGCAGGTCGAATTGTTGGACGCCGGCTCCACCGAGGTCAACACAGCCAGCACCCAGGA
>CAKZQE010000254.1 GCA_937139465.1 uncultured Gammaproteobacteria bacterium | reverse complement strand
ACACGAAGTGTATGAATCTGACCAACTGGACCTGGTGATTCGCTCGCATGTTGAAACGGTTGATGATCCGTTGATGGTCGACCCCTTGGGCTGGGTGTTACCCGCGGACCACCCGCTGGCCGATGCCGACGCCTTGTCTATGCGCGAGCTGGCTGGCGACGCCTTGCTGTCCAACCGGTTATGCCAGCAGGCGCCAACCGCTTGGTTGCGCGAGTTGGATGCCCAGGCGCCCTTGCGGATTCATAACACGGCGTCGCTGCTGGCCATGGTTCGGGCTGGCCTTGGGATCACTGTGCTGCCGAGACTCGCGGCAAAGGGGGTTCATGGGGACGCCACAGGCGTGGCCTTTGTGCCCTGCGCAACCGGCGACGTACGGCACTTGAAGGTGCATTGTCGCGAGCAGCCCAGCGTGCAGTTAGACGCCTTCATTGAAGGGTTGCGCCGGGTCGCGGGCACCGTTACCTAAAAGTTGCAGCAATCATCTCAAATTGATAACTTTATCACCGCCGGAGGCACTGATCACCCAATCCACCACTAGGTAAAGAGCGCGCCCATACCGATGATCCACTACGCAATTCTCCCGCATACGACGGGGCCGCTTTATGGGTAGGTTGTCCGTATTTGTCAGCCTACTGACGCTCTACGAGGACGCGGCACATGGGCTGGGCTATGACGAGCTCACCGACGCAGACCGAAAGGTCATGCTAGCCCTGTGGACCTGCGTCAAATCGGAAAACACAGAATTTCACTGCCCATATTCAAGCGTGGAAGCCCGCACATCGGCCATATCACGAACCCAATTTTACAGTTCGATTCAGAACCTTGAACGACTGGGGATCATCAAACGCGTTGGCAGCCCCCGCAGCCAACGCTATCTGTTTACTGGCTAACCCGTCGCGCCGCTTGCTCAAGTGCATGCAGCAGCGTCGCGGCACTGGAGCGAGGCCCGTAGACGCTGAGCGTTTCAACGGTCCGACGGAGAAAAAAGCAGCCCAAGTGCTCCAGCGCACCGCGCTGAACCTGACCGACACCGAACGATCGCCAATCAATCATGGCCAGTCGTTCAAACATCGGCGCCAGCGCACCGGTGACGTCAAATCGCACCCAGGCATCGGTTTGCTCAGTCACAGACGCAAGCCCCAGCAACTGATCCGCCCAGTGCGCAGCCGGATCCCGCTCGCTGTGGTAGGGCATTTCCAGCATCCACTGCCCGGGACCGGTCCAAAAAGCGACCATGGCGTCGATCTCACTGACACCGCCCACTACAGGCAAACCGGGGAGCTTTTCCTCCAGCGCGACCTGCTGGTTCCGGCGCACCGCACAGGACACCAATGCGGGCGCCTGTTCAATGATGCGGTAAGCACCGACCTGACGGTCCATCAAATCTGCCCGGCCCAACGCCGAACGCGCCATTAGCTTATCCACGTAAACGCTCTCCTTCTGGGTCAACAAAATGCGCGCTGACCACTTTGACTGGGACATCCAGGCCCTCCAGCGGGCTCACGGCGCGCAGGGTTTCACCCTGACGCTGGTCCGCGTTTTCCAGGTACCCAAGGGCGATGCTGCTGCCGACGTGGGGTGAATGGCACGCGGAGGTCAACCAGCCCTGATCATTTGCCGCGGTGGCGTCCATATCCGTAGCTATCAGATGCATTCCGCCGAGCAGCGCGTCGGTCGGATTAACCGGAACGAAACCCACTAGGCGTTTTGAATCACTGGCCAATAGCTCACGATTTGCCATGACCCTGCCGATGCTGTCCTTGGTCTGGGCAACCATGCGCCCCAGGCCAAGATTAAGCGCCGTGGTCGTGCCGTTCAGTTCGTTACCCGCAGCGTGGCCTTTTTCAATGCGAAGCACACCCAGGGCCTCGGTCCCGTATGGCATCACACCCAGGTCAGCCCCCGCATCCATCAGTCGACGCATCAGCGCATCGCCGTAGCGGGTCGGCACCGCAATTTCATAGGCCATTTCGCCCGAAAAACTGATGCGGAACAGGCGCGCCCTCAAGCCGCCACACACGCTGATGTTGGCGCAGGCCATGAACGGAAAGCCCTCGTTGGAGAGGTCAAATTCGGGGTCAACAATGCGCTGCAGCAGAGCCCGCGACTGCGGCCCAGCCACGGCATACTGAGCCCAGGCTTCGGTGGTGCTGATCAGCTGCACGTCCATTGAGGGGCACAAACACTGGCGAACAAATTCCATGTGCCGGTAAACCGCCACCGCATTGGCCGTGGTCGTGGTAACCACGAAATGATCGTCGGCCAAGCGCGCGGCCGTACCGTCATCCATCGCGATGCCGTCCTCGCGTAGCATCAATCCATAGCGCGTTCGGCCGACCGGCAACTTCAGGAAGCCGTTGGCGTAAACCTTATTCAGGTACTCGGCGGCATCGGCGCCCTGCACGTCAATTTTTCCAAGAGTCGTAACGTCACAGACACCCACGTTTTTGCGCACGTTGAGCACTTCACGGTCAACGCTTTGCCGCCAATGGGTTTCCCCGGCACGGGTAAACCACTGCGCGCGCAGCCAGTTACCGACCTCGACGAACACCGCACCGCGTTCTTTCGCCCAAACATGCGAAGGGGTCAGGCGGGTCGGGTGGAATTCCTTGCCGCGCATACGGCCTGCCAGCGTGCCGATGGCCGTGGGCGTATAGGGCGGGCGGAATATGGTGGTGCCCACCTCAGGGATCGCCTTGCCCGCCAGCTCTGCCATGATGGCAAGCCCGCCCATGTTCGACGTCTTGCCCTGATCGGTGGCCATACCCAAAGTGGTGTATCGTTTGAGATGCTCGACCGAGCGGAAGCCTTCCTGATGGCTCAGTCGCACGTCTTTGACAGTGACGTCGTTTTGCTGGTCTAGCCACGCGCGGCTGCATCCCTCAACGTACCAGAACGGTGTCTGCGAAACAGGCGCGTCTTCGGCCTGCGGCACATCATCCGCCCTCACGCCGAGCATGTCT
>CAKZQE010000253.1 GCA_937139465.1 uncultured Gammaproteobacteria bacterium | reverse complement strand
CACCACATCCATGGCATCGGCAGGTGACTGCCCTTCCAGGGCCTTTTCCAGTTCAGGTGAACGCACCGGCGTGCCGGCCATGCCGCCCCAGGCCACGCGTGCGTCGCGAATAAGCCCGCGATCAAGGTCGCAACTAAACCCAAGACAGACCGCCGAGATGTCCTGATCAAAGCGCTTGGACAGCTTATAGGCACGGAAAAAGCGCGAATGACGCGGCACGCGGATACGGGTCAGTAACTCGTTCGCAGCCAAGTCTTGACGGCCGTACTCAATAAAAAAGTCTTCTAGCGCTAACCAGCGAACAGCGTCAGCCGATCGCAGCTCGATCCGTGCACCCAGCGCAATCAGCGCAGGCGGCATGTCACCAATCGGCGACCCGTTGGCAATGTTGCCGCCCAGGGTACCCGACGCACGGACCTGGGTTGAACCGACGCGACGCATCATCTCCTGCAGGCTTGGCCAGTCTGACAACTGGGGCATGGCCTCAGCGTAGGTCACCATGGCACCAAACTCGATGGCCTCATCGGTGACCCGCGTCTGCTTCAACTCAGCCACTCGGTCCAGGTGCAGGGTGTACTCGAACTGTTGGTGGCGTTTGGTCACCCACAGCCCCACATCCGTGTTGCCGGCCACCACCTGCGCCTTTGGATACGCCGCACGCAGAGCCAAAGCCGCATCCAAGGTTGTCGGCTGCCACTGAATGTCCGGCGCATCCAATTGCGCCAATTCGCGGCCGACCGAACCCGCCAGATCCGCTTCCCAGTTCGCCGGCGGCAAAGCGCCCAGGGTGTCCGCCACGTCCAAAAGCCCGGTGTAGCCGGTGCATCGACATAAATTACCCGCCAGCAGATCCATCGAATCTTGGCGGCTTGACGGCGGCGACGTCTGGGCGGCATACCACAGCGACATCACAAACCCGGGCGTGCAGAAACCGCACTGGCTTGCATGGGCATCAATCATCGCGCGCTGAATGGGGTGCGGCTGGTCCGCAGATCCGAGGCCTTCGACGGTAAAGAGCGCGCGACCGTTCAGCGAGGACGCAAATTGAATGCAGGTGTTGACCGGCTTGAAGGCCACCCCATCACCCGCCGGTTCCGCCATAACGCAGGTGCAGGCGCCGCAGTCGCCCTCGGCGCAGCCTTCTTTGGTGCCGGTTAAGCCTTGCAGGCGCAACCATTCCAGGGTGGTCATTTCCGGCCGGTCCAACTCGATGGTACGGGGGACGCGGTTAACCAGTGCTTTCATTGGACGTGTCATCCCTTCAGATTATGGAATCCCTGGGCGAACGCCAAGCGAAAAAAAGCCCCGCTAGGCGAGGCTTTTTTGAAGCACTGTTAAAGGTTACTGCGGCAATGAACCGTCGATGCCTTCAACGTAGAAGTTCATACCCAACAATGTGCCGTCATCGGCAACTTCGCCGTCAGCCAGCCAAGGGCTACCGTCTTGCTTGTTGATCGGGCCGGTGAAGGGGTGCAGGTTGCCGTTGGCAATGTTGTCGCGAATTTCCAGCGCGCGAGCCTGCAATTCAGCGGGTACCGCATCGCCAAAGGGAGCCAAGGCGACCATGCCTGTGTTGAAGCCACCCCAGGTGTCGGTGTTGGACCAAGTGCCGTCCAGCGCCTTGCCGACCTGCTGTACGTAGTAGGGAGCCCAGTCATCGATGATGCCGGTCAACTGCGCGTTGGGGCCAAAGGTTTTCATGTCGCTGGCTTGGCCAAAGGCATAGATGCCCTGCTGTTCGGCGATCTGCATCGGAGCACCGGAGTCGGTGTGCTGCATCAGGACATCCGCACCCTGGTCAATCAAGGCCTTCGCCGCATCGCCTTCTTTGCCCGGATCGAACCAGGTGTTAACCCAGACAATTTTCATTTTGACGTCGGGGTTGACTTGCTTCGCCGCCAGGTAAGCTGCGTTGATGCCACGAACGACTTCGGGAATCGGGAACGATGCGATGTAGCCGATGATGTTGGTTTTGGTCATTTCGCCAGCAACCGTACCAATAACCGCACGGCCTTCGTAAAAGCGCGAGCCGTAAGTCGCAACGTTGTCCGCGCGCTTAAAGCCAGTCGCATGCTCGAACTTCACGTTCGGGAAACGCTTCGCCACTTTGACGGTGGGGTTCATGAAGCCGAAGCTGGTGGTGAATACCATGTCGTGTGACTGGGCCAGCTGCGTGATCACGCGCTCCGAGTCCGGGCCTTCGGAAACACTTTCAACGAAGGTGGTTTCGACCTTGTCGCCGTATGCTTCTTCGACCGCCAAACGCCCAACATTGTGCTCATACGTCCAGCCACCGTCTGACACGGGACCTACGTAGACGAAGCCGATCTTCAACGGATCGGCAGCTAAAGCCGATACGCTCATCAGCGCGGCCACACCCGCGGCCATCCATTTTGTTACCTGCATACTTTGCATCCTCATCGTTTTAGCGGGTGACCTTAAAGGTCTTCCCAAGTGAGCGCGGAGCGCCCTGTTGTGCGGCGCGGGCGGAAATAACCGTCAGCACCACAATCGTTGCCAGGTACGGCAACATTGACAAAATCTGCGAGGGAATCGCGATCCCGAAGCCCTGCACGTGAAGCTGGATAATGCTGATGCCGCCGAACAGGTAGGCACCGAGCAACACGCGGCCTGGTCGCCATGACGCGAACACCACCAAGGCCAACGCAATCCAACCGCGACCCGCCGTCATGTTTTCGATAAACAGCGGTGTCTGCACAACCGATAAATAGGCCCCGCCCAGTCCAGCCATCGCGCCGCCAAACAGCACCGCGCCCATGCGAATCGCAATCACGTTGTAGCCGATCGCGTGGGCCGCATCGTGGTCGTCACCGACCGCACGTACGATCAACCCAGCGCGTGTGTGCTTAAAGAACCAAATCAGCGCCACCACCAGCGCCAACGACACATAAACCAGCGCGTCGTGCCCGAATAGCAGCGGCCCCACCACCGGCAGGTCGCTCAACACCGGGATCGACACTTTCGGGAACGCGCCTGCGGACAAACCGACAAACTGGCTGCCCACCAACGCCGACAATCCAAGCCCAAACAGCGTCAGCGCCAGCCCCGTAGCCACGGCGTTTGCGTACAACAGCAACGTCATGATGCCAAACAACAGCGCCATACCCAGCCCCGCCAGGGCCGCGAAAACAAAGGCAGTGAAGGGTGAAAAACCCGCAATCACGCAGGCAAAGCCAACCACGGCGCCCATGATCATCATGCCCTCGACACCCAGGTTCAAAACGCCCGCGCGTTCGGTGACGACTTCGCCCAAGGCCGTAAACACCAACGGCGTCGAGGCAATGATGATCGACTGCAAAGCCGGGATCAAAAAGCCCAAGTCCATCATACGCGTGCCCTCCAGCGGATGCGGTAGTCACTAATCACCGCGGTGGACAACAGGAAAAACAACAGCATGCCCTGGAATACCCCGGTCACGGCGTTGGGCAAGCCCAGCTCGATTTGCGCCGCCTCGCCACCCATGTAGGACAGCGCCATTAGCAACCCAGCCGGCACGACGCCCAAGGGATTCAGCCGCCCCAGGAACGCCACAATGATGGCGGTAAATCCATAGCCTGGACTGATAATCGGCACCAGCTGACCGACACTGCCGGACACCTCCATCATACCGGCCAGCCCAGCCAGCGCGCCCCCAAGGAGGAAGCTCAACCACACCAGACGTTTGGATGAAAAGCCGGCAAAACGCGCCGCATTCGGGGCCACACCCTGAACACGAAGCTGGAAACCCAGGACATGACGGGACAGCAAAAACGCGGCGACCGGCGCGATAATCAGGGCCATGACAAACCCAATGTGCGCGCGCCCCTGCTCGAACAAGGTCGGCATCAAAGCGGCGTCGTGGAACAGTCGACTTTCGGGGAAGTTATAGCCGTCGGGGTCTTTGAGCGGACCATGCACCATCAGACTCAAAAATAGCCCGGCGACGTAGGTCAGCATCAGGCTGGATAGAATTTCGTTGGTGTTAAAACGCGTTTTCAGCAGGGCAGGTATGGCACCCCAGAGCATTCCGCCTGCAATGCCGGCAAGCATCATCGCCGGGATCACCCAGATGGACTCCACCTCGTACAACGCCAGCGCCACGGCACCGGCGGTGACACCGCCCATCACCAGCTGACCTTCGGCACCAATGTTCCAAACGCCCGCGCGGAACCCAAGGCTCAGGCCAATCCCGATCAGGATCAGCGGCGTGGCTTTCAATAGCAGCTCAGAGACGCCGTACACCGACGTCAGCGGTTGGATGAAAAAGATGCGCAATGCTTCGAGCGGCGACTGACCCAGCACCCAAAACATCAAACCGCCGCCGACCAGGGTCAGCGCGATCGCGATCAAGGGCGACGCCCAATCCAACCATGCGCGGCGGGTTTCCCAGGGTTCCAAAACAATCATGCGACCTCGGCTCCCAACATCATCTCACCGAGCTTCTGCGCACTCGCTTCACCGGCATCAATGGTCGCGGACAGCTGCCCCAAATACAGGGCACCGATGCGCGTTGAAATTTCCAGTAGCTCGTCCAGGTCTTGGCTAATCACCACCACCGCCGTACCCGCTTCGGCCATATCCACCAACGCTTTTCGAATCATCGCAGCGGCGTGCGCATCCACGCCCCAGGTGGGCTGACACACCACGTAGACCTCCGGGCGCTGCAATACTTCACGTCCAACCACGAATTTTTGCAGATTGCCGCCGGACAACGACGACGCCGGGGTTTCGGTGCTCGGGGTTTTAACGCCAAAGGTTTCGATCACCTTGGCCGCAAAGCCCTTGGCCTTGTCACGGCTGATCAGTTGCGACGGCGCCAGCGCCTCGCGTTCCCGAGCCGACAGCAGCGTGTTTTCCGACAGGCTAAAGGTCGGCACGGCCGCGTGCCCCAGGCGCTCCTCGGGCGTGCCGCATAGCCCGGCCGGGCGCCGGGCGGAGGTGCGCTCGTGGATCACCAAGGCCGGGGGACGGCTGGTGTTCCTGGAGGCCGCCATCGTCGACGCCGCCGACCCCGGCGTCGTCTACGTCACCGCGACGCATATCAAGCAT
>CAKZQE010000252.1 GCA_937139465.1 uncultured Gammaproteobacteria bacterium | reverse complement strand
ACTTCATTCCTGAGGGCACGCCGCTGCACACCCAGCTCTTTAACTTCCAAAAGCATCGTCAGCGCATGGCCCTAGTGGTCGACGAATACGGCGATCTGGAAGGCCTGGTCACCATCGACGATATTCTTGAAGAAATTGTTGGTGACTACACCACCGACCACGCCCAAAGCGCCAGCACGGACCTGCACCCGCAGGACGACGGCTCGTGGCTCATTGATGCGTCAACGTACATCCGTGACATCAACAAAGAGTTGCAATGGTCACTGCCGACGGACGGCCCAAAAACCCTCAACGGCCTGATTGTCGAGGCGCTTGAAATGATCCCTGATAACGCTGTCAGCTTGGTCGTAGACCAGTATCGGATGGAGGTCCTGAGCATTCGCGACCAACGGATTCGCACTGCGCGTATTTGGCCGCCAAAAAAGGCTGATCCCGAACCTCAGTAGGTTGATTATTGGGACATAAAGGCGTATCCAAACGATAAGCGCATTAGAAAAAGGAAAACCGCTTATGTTGTTGCACCATATCTACGGACTGTTCAGCCACCCGAACGAGGAATGGCACGATATCGAGCGCGAACGGGCCGACAACAAAGTCCTCTACCAGGGTTATGTCGCCATCCTCGCCCTGATTCCGGTGGTCTGTGGCTATATAGGCACGGTCCACGTGGGCTGGAGCATTGGCGGTGGCAACGTCCACTACCTGACGCCCGAGAGCGGCCTGATTCTGTGCTTGCTGTCTTACCCCGCCCTGCTGATCAGTATTTTCGTGCTCGGCAAACTGATTGACTGGATCGGCAAAACCTACGGCGCCGAGGTCGACGCCAAACACCCCCGCGGCATGTCACTGGCCAGCTACGCCATGACGCCGATGTTTCTCGCCGGGGCCGTCGCCATCTACCCGGACATTGCCCTCAACATGCTGGTCGTTATCGCGGCCATGGCCTACACCGTCTACCTGATTTACACAGGCGTGCCGGTGCTGATGCACATCACCGAGGAACGCGGGTTTCTGTTCGCCTCGTCGATTATCACCATGGTTCTGGTCACCCTCGTTGGCGTGCGCGTTGCCACCGTGATCATTTGGGTCGCGTTCTTCCCGCCCGTCTACATATAGCCGCCGATGGCCCGGCGCTCGACGTGCGCCGGGTCACACTTTGTTGCGGTCTGTACCGCTGGCCGAATCCCCACCTCCCCCCAACCGCGCATGGTGACTCCACGACAGAGGACTTCATCATGCAAACCATCCCAAGCTTTGACGAACTCGTAGCCATCAACCGCCATTCCCCGGCTGACTTGGAATCGCTGCGCGCTGCCCTGATCAAAGATGCGATCGAACAGGCGCCCAGAAACACGCAGCGCCGACTCAACGGCCTACAGTTTCAAGTAGACATGGAGCGTCGACGCGCCAGCAACCCCATGGCGGCCTGTATCCGCATCTCCCGAATGATGCATGAGTCGCTGGGTGAATTGACCAGCCTATTGCGCCCTGAGAGCCGCGAGCGGTATCGTGCCGTCACAACGCCAAAAGAGGCGGCCAACGTCATCCCCTTACGAGCAAGCGAGCCCCGATGAATTTTTGCAGTGAATGTGGCGCCCCAACTCTCTGGCAAGTTCCCGCCGACGACAATCGCCCCCGCCACATTTGCTCAGCCTGCCACACCATCCATTACGAAAACCCCAAAATCATTTGCGGTTGCCTGGTTACTTTTGAGGACCAGGTGCTGCTGTGCCGCCGTGCCATCGAGCCTCGTCATGGGTTATGGACACTGCCGGCAGGGTTTATGGAGAACGGCGAGACGGCCGCCGAGGGCGCCCTGCGTGAGACTTGGGAGGAGGCGCTAGCGCGGCCGACCCTGGCCGGCCTTTACGCGCTGACCAGTATTCCGCACATCAGCCAGGTGTACATGATTTTCCGGGCCACCCTGGCCACGCCTGATCACGCCCCCGGACCCGAGAGCCTGGAGACCCAGCTGTTCAAAGCCGACGATATCCCGTGGGACGAGCTCGCCTTCCAAACCGTGCGCAAAACGCTCAAGCACTGGGTCGACGACCAATCCCGTGGCCACTACTCGCTGCATGAAATGGACATCGCCGAGAGCGAACGTGCGCGTGCGTAACACCGCCGCGGCGCATCAACCTGAGTGTGCTAGCCTACCTGTCGAATTACGTTAAGGACTCTACGTGTCGCTATCCCTTTCAGACCTTCTGATCTTGGTGGTCGAACCTTCCTCGATGCAACAAAAGGCCCTCTCGTCGCTGTTGCGCGCCCGAGGCGTTGAACACATTGTCACCGCCAAGACCGGCAACGAGGCGTTTGCCCTACTACAAAGCCAAACGCCGGACTTAGTGGTCAGCGCTTATTACCTGGACGACATGACCGGGTCGGATTTGGTCCGGGGCATGCGCCGCGAAGAGGCTCTGGCACGGGTGCCCTTCATGCTGGTCAGCAGCGAGACCCGGTTCGAGCCCCTGGATCCGATACGGCAAGCCGGCGTGGTGGCGCTGATTGACAAGCGTGCCGCCGAGGATGGGCTGGACGAAGCGCTGGCGGCGACACTGGAATACCTGCAGCCAACCCCCATCGATTTAGGCACCATCGACTGCGAGGATGTCGTTATCGGCCTGGCCGATGACAGCCGCATGGCGCGCCGGCATATGGTGTCCACACTGAACGCCCTTGGGTTTGAGCGCATCCATTGCGTTGAAGACGGCCTGGAAGCCCAGCGGTTAATAGCTGAACAAAACCTAGACATACTGATTACGGACCTGCACATGCCGGGGATGGATGGCGAGGCCCTGTGCCGATGGGTTCGCAGCGACTCCGCCCAAAACAGCATACCGATCCTTGCTGTCACCTCGGATACCAACCAAGACCGCTTGGATCTCGTACTTCAGGCCGGCGCCAACCACGTCTGCATTAAACCCTTCGACATCAACCACTTGCGAATCCTCCTCCCCGATTTATTAAAGTAAGTTACTTACCAATCTAGACAAAACTCCCGCTTGTACAAATAAATCCTTGACGAATAACGCTCGTTGGTCCATTTTTCCTATACAAAGATTGGACACGGAACGGTCCGAACCCCAAAAAAGCAAACAAGCGAGAACGGAGACGAGCATATGTTGGTACTAACACGAAAAATCGGTGAAAAAGTCATGATTGGTGACGACATTTCCGTCACGGTTCTTGGCATGTTTGGAAATCACGTTCGCTTGGGAATCACCGCTCCCAAGAACGTTGGGGTGCACCGCGAGGAGATTTGGCAACGCATCAAATACGAAGACGAAAGCGCAGCCGCCGGCTGAGTCGACGCCTTCAGAAAAACGCCTCGCTTTACCGCTTGGCGTTTTTTTTCGCCCAAGGAAAAGTGAGACCTAAGTCACACATCGAGGGTTAACTGTGCCCATTGGTACATTGGGAGCGCCGGCATCTGAGCAAACACTAGACGCCTATATTAAGAGGCAACCACGATGCTACAACCTGTTGAACGATCAGAATATGACCGTCGCGCCCCTAGCCAGTCTCGGCTGCACACCCTGCTAGATTCGCGCCGTCATACGTGGATGCAATACTCCCAGCTTGCCGATGCCCGCCCCTTCAAATCCAGCAACGAACTCGATGCTTTGGTGCATCGCTTCTGCCAAACCCTTATCGATTACACGGCCGGCGCGCACTTTCAGCTTTACCACCGGTTGGCCGAGGGAACCGAGGCACGTGCGAATTTGATTGCCGTGTCCGAAACCCTGTACCCGGTCATCGCCCGCTCAACCGACGTAATTTTGGCCTTTAACGACGCCTTCGGCGAGACCGAACAAATCGACAGCGAGGCGCTGGACGAAGCGCTGTCCTATCTTGGCGAGACATTGGTCAAGCGCATTGAGCTGGAAGACCGAATCCTAGACGCGGCCCATCACGATCGACGAGCGCAACCCTAACGCCTCCGCGTTACGGGTGGTTGCCGCGGCAACCTCCGCTAAGGACTGACCGCGCAACGCCGCGATGCGCCGAAGGACCTGAACAACCGACAGCGGCCGGTTAGCGCCTTCCCATGACCGGGGCGGCAAGTCAGGACTGTCGGACTCAACCAACAGCCCGCCCAACGGGATCGCCCTAACCCAAGACTCCAGGCGTGGCCGATTTGGATGCAAGAGCGGACCGCCAATCGATAGCTTCCATCCACATTGAATAAAGGCCCGCGCTTGTTCCGGTGACCCACTGAACGCGTGAATGAATCCACGAGCGCCTTTCGTCCCCCGGCAGATATCAAACGCCCGTGACAGGGCCCCCTTACCGACCGCATGAACCACACAGGGGCGGCCGAGCCGAGCTGCGGTGGTCAACTGAGCCTCAAACAAGGCCGTGTCACTGGAGTACCGTGTATCGACACCAATCTCGCCGACGCACCAATGCGGGTGAGCAATCAGCACGGCTTCGAGCTGGTCGACGGCGTCGTCGGGCGCTGGCGACTGGGGGTGCCATCCCACCGCGATAGCGGCGCCTTGCGCGTCGAAATAGCGCAGGCGCTCTAGGCTCTGCCTCGATAGCTCGGTGGCAGACACCAGCACCCCGGTAATGCCGGCATCTCGGGCTTCTGCCAACACCGCATCGCGCTTGTCCCAGAGGGCGTCAAAGTGCAGATGGGTATTGGCGTCGAACATTTAGTGCTCGCGTGTGGCCCGAAAGTTAACCTCGGGGAAGCGCTCCTCGGCCATTGCCAGGTTGACCCTGGATGCCGCCAAAAAGGTGAGGTGATCGCCCCCATCCATCGCCAGGTTGGGTTCGTACTTACGCTTGAACTCGGCGAGCTGCTTGGCATCGGTCGAATCAACCCAACGCGCGGTGGTCACATTGACGCCTTCATAGATCGCTTCAACGCCGTATTCATCCTTCAAGCGGTACGCCACCACATCGAACTGAAGCGAACCCACAGCACCCAGAACAACATCACCGTTACTAAGGGGGAAGAACACTTGTGTGGCGCCCTCCTCGGCCAGCTGACGGAGGCCTTTGTGGAGCTGCTTCGCTTTCAACGGGTCCTTCAAGCGAACACGCTTGAACAGCTCCGGGGCGAAGTGCGGGATACCGGTGAACTTTAGATTCTCACCCTGGCTGAAGGTGTCACCAATCTGGATCGTTCCGTGGTTGTGAAGGCCAATGATATCGCCCGGGTAGGCTTCCTCGACTGCACTGCGATCACCGGCCAGAAAAGTCAGTGCATCGGCAATTCGAGTGTCCTTACCCGTGCGTACATGCTTCATTTTCATGCCGCGCTCGTACTTGCCAGAGCACACACGCATGAACGCAATACGGTCGCGGTGCTTGGGGTCCATATTGGCTTGAATCTTGAAGACAAAGCCGCTGAACTTTTCTTCGCTGGGGGCCACTTCACGCTCGCCGGCAACGCGATCCTGCGGCATCGGGGCCCACTCGACAAACCCGTCCAACATCTCACGAACCCCGAAATTGGACATGGCCGTACCAAAGAAAATCGGCGCCTGCTGACCGGACAGGTAATCGTCCAGGTCAAACTCATGGGACGCGCCCTTGACCAGGTCAACCTCGTCGACAAAGTTTTGCCAATCAGCGCCTAGTAGGGCTCGCGCCTCGTCCGAATCCAAACCCGGAATGCGGTTGTCCTCAGGAATGACGTTGCCCTTGCCAGGGGTAAACAGGTGCAGCTCGTCGTTGACCAGGTGGTAAACGCCCTTGAACGCCTTGCCCATGCCGATCGGCCAGGTAATGGGCGCGGCGGCGATACCCAGTACCGTTTCAATCTCGTCAAGCAGATCAATCGGCTCGCGGATCTCCCGGTCCATCTTGTTGACGAACCCAATGATGGGCGTATCGCGCAAGCGGCAAACGTCCATTAGTTTGATCGTGCGTTCTTCGACACCCTTAGCGCCGTCGATGATCATCAGGCAGCTGTCGACCGCCGTCAGGACTCGGTAGGTGTCTTCCGAGAAATCGGCGTGACCCGGCGTGTCCAGCAAATTGACCGTGCGGCCGCTGTACGGGAACTGCATCACCGAGGAGGTCACGGAAATGCCACGCTCCTTTTCCATCTGCATCCAGTCCGACGTCGCATGCTTATCGTTCTTGCGGCCCTTTACCGAACCGGCGACCTGAATAGCGTTTCCGAATAGCAACAGCTTTTCGGTAATCGTGGTTTTACCGGCGTCCGGGTGCGAGATGATAGCAAACGTGCGTCGCTTATTGATTTCATTGATAAAATTGGCATCTGCCATACACCAAAAACCCTTATTTACACCTAACTTTACTAACGTCTAAAAACCACTTTTTGTCATCAAAAAGTGAGCCTCTGTATTTATGAATCAACACCTGCTTTTCGAGCCCCGACAAATTCTAATAAAGCACGCATATCGTGCCCGTCAGCAGCTCTAAGCGCCGCAATATACTGATCGCGGCGCTCATTCATGGCTTCCAGCTTGTAACCGCCAGCCCAATCAATGGCTGGCTCATCTAATAGTTTTGTCAAGACGGCATCCGCCATTATCCGCGCATGGCGCCCGTTACCATTGGGGAACGGGTGGATCAATACCAACTTGTGATGAAACCTTCCCGCCAGCTCTTTAGCCGAATAAGTGCCATGCTCAACCCAGTATTTGGCATCATCCAGTAGTTGCCGAAGTTGAATGGCAACCTGAATCGGATCAACACCGATATTCTTTTCAGTGCGGCGGAATGTACCTGCCCACTTCCAAACACTGCCGAACAAACGCTTGTGCAGTTCTAAAACGAAAGCTTCTGACAACACATCAGGGTTCTTTTGCTTGTCTAACCACTTCAACCCTTCGGTAATGCCAGCTTGTTCAAGCTGGTCTAGCTCTCCCCTCGTCGTCACATGCTTGAACTTCAGGCCATCCAGCTCATCAGGATCAAGCGGTGTCGCGCCATCGGGGTAATCTACAAAACTAGTGTAATCGTCCGTCATTCATCATTCCAAAAGCCGGATGGCATCTTGTCGATGATTTGCGCTGCGATGCGCTCAATTTCGAATTCAAGCTGTTCTTTATTCAAAGATTGCGCTTCAAGCGCCATGTGAGTGGATGCAGCTTTCACCTGGGCACGCGCTTTTTCAATCGCGCGTTCTTTTATCACAGCTTCCACGTTTTGCCTGGGTACAACGGCGTATACAAACTTGCAATCCATCGCCTCGGCCATCGTTTGCATAGTCTTCAGGGTAACGCTGCCGTGCGGCTCATCCTGTTCAGCCTTGGAAATTCTAGCCTTAGTAACGCCCAGCTTTTTGGCCAGTTGCGTGCCGGACATACCAAGCGCAGTTCGCACTGTCCGCAGCCAGCCTTCTTTGGGAAGCCCACGGTTAGGGAGCACGGACATGCTACCAAACTGACCTACAGCTTGGTTTACCTTGTCTCGATATTGCTTGGCAACGATCTTGTCTATGCTCATGCTCTTCTACTCTGGACAACCTATATGTGAACTCGAACACTCATTTCGTATACATATTTATATACCGATACAACATTTAAGTCAACAAATACATTGACCATTAAGAATTTAAAGTAAACCTATTTGTT
>CAKZQE010000251.1 GCA_937139465.1 uncultured Gammaproteobacteria bacterium | reverse complement strand
GCGCGCCACAAAAGGTGTTCGAGCTGGGCGTGCCGGTGCTGGGTATCTGCTACGGCATGCAGACCATGGCGGCGCAGCTGGGTGGCACTGTGGAAACCAGTGACCATCGTGAATTTGGCCACGCGGACCTGAAACCCGTTGGCGGCGAATTGCTTGACGGACTCACGGACGACACCACCGTGGTGTGGATGAGCCACGGCGATCGCGTGACGCAGGTGCCGCCTGGCTTTGAGGTCATGGCAACCTCGGCCGGGGCACCCATTGCGGCCATGGGCGACGCCACACGTGGCTACTACGGCATTCAATTCCACCCCGAGGTCACCCACACCGAACACGGCCGCGAAATGCTGTCGCGGTTTGTGCTTAAGGTGTGCGCCTGTGATGCCAGCTGGAAGCCCGAAAACATCGTTGATGACGCCGTCGCCCGTGTCCGCGAACAGGTCGGCAGCGATCACGTCATGCTCGGTTTGTCCGGGGGCGTCGATTCGTCGGTGGTCGCCGCGCTGCTGCACAAGGCGATCGGCGATCAGCTGACCTGTGTGTTTGTCGACAATGGCCTGCTGCGTCTAAACGAAGGCGATCAGGTCATGAAGATCTTCGCTGACAACCTGGGTGTGAAGGTTATCCGAGTGGATGCGGAGCAGCGTTTCCTGGACGCCTTGAAGGGGTTGGATGACCCGGAAGACAAGCGCAAGGCCATCGGCGGCGTCTTTATTGATGTGTTTGCCGACGAAGCGCGCAAGCTATCCGCAGATACGCGCTTTTTGGCCCAGGGCACCATCTACCCTGACGTGATTGAAAGCGCCGGCTCACGCACCGGCAAGGCCCACGTAATCAAGTCACACCACAACGTGGGCGGGTTGCCTGATGACTTGGCTTTTGACCTGGTCGAGCCGCTTCGCGAGCTGTTCAAAGACGAAGTGCGGGTGCTGGGCGAAACCCTGGGGTTGCCCCATGCCATGGTGTGGCGCCACCCCTTCCCAGGACCGGGTTTGGGCGTTCGGATTTTGGGTGAAGTCAAAAAGGAATACGCGGATATTCTGCGCCGCGCGGACGACATCTTTATCCAGGCACTTTATGACGAGGGCCTGTATCACAAGACCTCGCAAGCCTTTGCCGTGTTTCTGCCGGTTAAGTCTGTAGGCGTGGTTGGTGATGGGCGTCGCTACGCGCCGGTCATTGCATTGCGCGCGGTTGAAACGGTGGACTTTATGACGGCCCGCTGGGCGCACCTGCCGTATGACTTCATCGAACGTGTCTCGACCAAGATTATTAACTCGATCGAGGATGTGTCACGGGTGGTGTACGACGTCAGTTCGAAGCCGCCAGCGACGATTGAGTGGGAATAATCAGCTAGGCCCCGTCCGGCTGTGGACGTCGCCATAGCGGTGGCGCCTGGCGGGCCGACGCGATTTCGGAACCGATTTCGGAGGCACGACCCATGGCGGAGTTAACCTTCTTTTGCGGAAAAATGGGGGCCGGGAAGTCAACCCGCGCCCGCACCCTGGCAGACCGCGACGATGTGATCTTAATCAGCGAAGACGCTTGGTTGGCGGGACTGTACCCCGGCCAAGTCCAGTCGCTGGAGGATTACCTGCGGTGCTCAGCGGCGCTGATGAGCCAAATAAAACCATTGGTGCAGTCACTGCTGGTGGCAGGGGTCGATGTTGTCATGGACTTTCCCGCCAACACGGTGCGTCAGCGCGGCGCACTCAAAGCCATTGCCGACGAGGTCGGCGCGCAGCACCGTTTGCAGGTCATCGATACGCCAGATCAGGTCTGTTTGGAGCGTATTCGCCAGCGCGCGCTGGATGACCCAAGTCGCCAGGCCACCGACACCGAATCCATGTTTGCGGCGACCAGTGCCCATTTCACACTGCCCTCAGCAAGCGAAGGGTTGCGGGTCGGCTAGAACGGAACGTTTCAGCCATCATGCTGGCGCGGCCTGAAATACCGGGTCCTTATTGCCCGACGTCTTTGGCCTCGCGAGTCC
>CAKZQE010000250.1 GCA_937139465.1 uncultured Gammaproteobacteria bacterium | reverse complement strand
CGGTTTTCCGGGGTTTTGAAAACGTCGGCGATGACTACGGCATGATCATGGCGGTGCTCGGTGGTGACGATGCCGGTGGCGGCGTGATTTGGGCGCCGCACGTGCTCGAAGCGGCGCAGGCCCACGGCTTGGTGTTGGGTGACAACGGTCGCCTGTATGACAGCAAGCGCGGCGAGACACTGCCCGCTGGCGTGGTGCCGATGCCGCCGCTGGCCGAGAGTGAACTAGAGGCGTTTCCTGAACTGACCGCATCAGAGGTGGTGCCGCACTTCGTCAAACGCTACTGGGATTTGATGGCGATGGCCGCGGACGGGCCGTGCCGCGTTATTGGTGACGGCGCGCTGATTCACGACCGCCCCGGCTTTGACGTAGACTTTGTCAGCCGAGGCTCGCTGGACGGCGCGTACCACGTCGATACGCCCGAGGTCCTCATGGGCATGCGCGGACACTGGCGCTTAACCGTGGATGGTCAGGACACCCTGATCAACCCGGGCGACACCGTACTGGTGGACGCGGGCACGGAACGAACCCTCGTTCCCGCCGTCAGTGGCGAGGCCAGCCTATACCGCGTGCGGCCAACGAATGATCCAGCGGGGCCGACCCTGGGCTTTTAACGGCCAGCCGATGACGGCACAAGGCCAGTGCTAAAGGGACGACTGAACGACATGCTGTTTCAAAAACCGCCTTCCACCCACTGCCCGGTCGAGCGCTGCTTGGACCTGGTCGGGAACAAGTGGCAACTGTGCCTGGTGTGGACCCTGCGCACCCGCCCCTTTAGCTTTGGCGAGCTGACGCGCCACATCCCCGATATCTCACGGAAGGTACTGAGCACGCAACTCAAGGCCCTAACCGATGCCGGCTTCGTCAGCCGCCAGCCCAACGGCCAACAGGTCATCTATCGCCTCACCGACCAGGGCGAGTCATTTGCCCACAGCCTAAGCAGCGTCGCCGCCTGGGCCGAGGCGCATCACCAACAGGTCAACGACGCCCTTAATCAAAAGTACCCAAGGGCCTCGTTTAGCTAAACGCAGATCGCTATCCTTCGCGCCCTCGAAATCAGGGAGCACGGCATGAAACTCAGGACGCTATTAAACGCCAAACTGCACCGCGTCACGGTCACCGCGGCGGAGCTGCATTACATCGGCTCATGTGCCATTGATGCGGATCTGATGCACGCGGCTGGGCTGGTTGAACACGAGCGAATCGATATCTGGAACCTGAATAACGGCGAACGCTTTTCAACCTACGCGATTGAAGCCCCCGCCGGATCCGGCGTGATTTCCGTCAACGGCTCGGCGGCGCGCAAAGCCGAGGTCGGTGACTTGCTGATTATTGCCAGTTTCTGCCAGTTAACCGAGGACGAACTGTTCGCCCATCAGCCAGCCAAGGTCTTTGTGGACGAACACAACCGCCAAATTTCAGAAGCCGATGCCCTCGCCCGCCAAGGCGTCACGGCTTAACTGCCGCGGTACGTGGAGTAGCCGTAGCTGCTGACCAAAAGCGGCACGTGGTAGTGGCTTTGGTCGTAAATGCTGAAACGGATCGGAACCTGCGTTAGGTAGCGGTCCGTGCCGCCCGTGGACGCCAGGTAGGCGCCCGCTTCAAAGACGATTTCATACTCACCCAGCGCGGTGTCAGGATCATTCAGCAAGCCACCATCGACGCGCCCGTCGTCGTTGGTGGTAAAGCGGCCAAGCTCGGTCCGCGTGTCGCCATTAATTTTGTAAAGCGTCAGCCCGAGCCCCCGGGCCGGCGTGCCCAGTGCGGTGTCCAGTGCGTGCGTTGATAGTGATGCCATGATGGCCTCCGTTTAGTGCGTTAAAGACGTTTGCGCCGGGTGCTGCGCCATGCGCTCGGCCAGAAAATCCAGCAACAGGCCGATTTTGGCCGGTCGGTGTTCGCGCTCAGGCATCAGCGCATTAATGCGCAGGCCTTGGGGCTCGACGTCGGTCAACACGGGCGTCAGCTCGCCCGCAGCCAACTCGCGATGCAGATTCCAGGCAGATTGCTGGATCAACCCCAGACCGGCTTTGGCCCAACTCGCGAGCACCCCAGACGCGGACGCATCCATCGACCCCCCGACCTTTTCGTACACCCGGTCATTGGCGCGTTGGTATTGCCACTGGAACTGGCGAGAGCCATGAAAGCGCAGCAACAGACAGTTGTGATCGGCCAAATCAGCGACGGACTTGGGCGTGCCCTGCGCGGCCAAATAACCCGGCGAGGCGCAGGTTACCCAGCGATCCGTCGCCAACGGCCGCAACACCCAGGACGATGCCTCGGGATAACCGTGACGAATCGCCAGGTCCAGGGATTCATCGACAATGTTCACCACCCGGTCGGCAATGTGCAGACGAATATCGACGCTGGGGTACTCCAGGCGGAACTCGGCCAGTAGCGGCGCGATGACCTCGCGCCCCAACACATCGGGGGCAGTGACTTTAATCACGCCTTGCGGCGCGTTTTGCATTTCCTCGAGCTGGTCCAGCGCTTGGCGCATGCGCGAGACCACTTCACTGCAGGCGTGGTAGTACACCTGACCCGCTTCCGTTGTCACCACGCTGCGGGTGGTGCGGTTCAGAAGCCGCAGGCCCAGGCGCTGCTCCAGCCGCGCAATGCGTGCGCTGATGACCGCGGTCGACACGCGAAGCGCGCGCCCCGCATCGGAAAAACTGCCGTGCTCGACGACCTCACAGAACACTTGTTGGT
>CAKZQE010000249.1 GCA_937139465.1 uncultured Gammaproteobacteria bacterium | reverse complement strand
CGTAGCATCACGGCCTTGCCAGCAGCCTCGTACCGGGCCGCCACGGCCTCAATCACCTGTTCAAGTTCCGCCAATACCACCGTCGATAGCGTGTTTACTGGGCTGTCTTTCTGGTCAAAGGTGATCCAGAGGATGCCTTCGTCATCGAGGTGGCTTTTAAAGTGGTTCCAGTTGCTGTCCATCATGCGCTGGCCTCGCCGGCGAGTGCCTCAGGGGCAAAGTGATCCACGGCGACGACTTTTTCGGTCAAGGCTAAGGCGTTGCGAAGCTCGCTTGCCTCATCGGCATTAATGGTTCCCGCGGTCACCGCCGCTTCGATGGTGTCTTGGTCATGACGCCACTCATACAGCCCCTTGCGCATGCCTTTTAGGAATCGTTGTTCAATGGCCTCGACCTTGGTGACCGCGACTAAGGCCGCTTCCAATACACCGGTGACGTCGTCCGGATCGTGGCTTACAAACATGTCACGGGTCAGGCGGTCACGCCATTCGCCCGGTTCCAAAATAGACTTGGCCAGACGGTAGTTAACGCGGTCGCTGCTGGGCCGGAAGGTTCGACCCAGCGGCAAGGCACAGGCGCGCATCAACCAAGCGGCGGGCCGCACCGGGAAGTTAGTGATGACCGCATCAAGATGCTGTTGGAACCGGGCCAACGCATCTTGAATGCTGGCATCCAGCACTTCGTGGTCGGCGCGTGGTCGCCCGTCGTCTCGAAAACGTTTCAACGTCGTTGCGATCAGGTACAGCTCGGACAGCGCGTCAGCAAGACGCCCGCTAATCATTTGCTTGCGCTTCAAATCGCCGCCAAGGACGATCACGGTCAAATCGGCGACCAAGGCAAAGCTGTGGCTCATGCGGTGTAGCTGCTGATACCAAGGGCGTTCGTACTCAGCGTCATCCGGGGCGCTGGCGAGGCGGCCGGCGCTTAGGTTGTGGATCAAGCTGGCGGCAAGGTTACGCAGGGTGTAGCTGGCGTGGCCGGCCATGGCGGCGTCGAAATCCTTCGCGCCCTGTGACGGGTCACTGGACTGGGCGGCTTGTATTTCTTTGTACAGCCAGGGGTGTGCCCGCAGCGCACCCTGGGCAAAGGTGATGAGGGTTCGCGTCAGGATGTTGGCACCCTCGACCGTAATGCCGACCGGCACCGCACCAAAGTCAGCAAACAGGTAGTTACTCGGGCCATCGCAGATCGCTTTGCCGCCGTGGATGTCCATGGCGTTGTCGTAGCTGCGGCGCATGGCTTCGGTGGCTTGGTATTTCATCAGTGCGCTCACCACCGAGGGTTTTTCGCCGTCATCGACCATCGCTGCGGTGGCGGCTCGGGCGCCCTCAAAGACATAGGCGGTTTTGACCATGTCAGCCAGTGGCTCGGCGACGCCCTCCATGCGACCGACCGCGATGCCAAACTGGCGGCGAATACGGGCGTAGGCACTGGTGGTACGCAAGGTCGCCTTCGTAGCCGTGGTGCCGATAGCAGGCAACGAAATGGCGCGCCCAACACTTAGGCACTCCATGAGCATCCGCCAACCTTGGCCGGCGTACTCGGCGCCGCCAATCAGGAATTCCATTGGAACAAATACGTCAGTGCCGGTCACGGGCCCATTCATAAATGCGCTGCGGCACGGATAATGGCGGCGGCCGGTATTCACGCCGGGGTGATCGTGGGGCAACAGGGCCAATGTAATACCGACGTCCTCGCCTTTGCCAAGGCGGTCTTCTGGGTCATGCAAGCGGAACGCGAGCCCGACCAGGGTCGCCACCGGCGCTAAGGTGATGTAACGCTTATCAAAGGTAAGCGAAACGCCAAGGGTTTGTTTGCCTTGGTATTCGCGAACGCAGACGACGCCGACGTCGCGCATGCTGCCTGCATCGGAGCCGCTGTTGGGGCCTGTGAGGGCGAAGCAAGGAATCTCGCGGCCGTCTGCCAGGCGCGGCAGGTAGTGGGCCTTTTGCTCGTCCGTGCCGTATTTAGTGAGGAGTTCACCCGGACCGAGTGAATTTGGCACCATGACCGTGATCGCGGCGGCGACGCTGCGTGAACCAATTTTCGAGACGACCATCGACTGCGCTTGGGCGCTGAAGCCAAGTCCGCCCTGCTCTTTCTCGATCAGCATGCCGAGGAATCCACCTTCACGGATAAAGCGCCAGACCTGTTCAGGCAGGTCGCGTTGGTGGTGGCTGATTTCCCAGTTGTCGAGCATCTTGCAGAGCTCGTCTGTCGGGCCATCCAAGAAGGCTTGCTCCTCGTCGGTCAGCGTCGGGGCGCGGGTCGCTGCCAGGGTGTCCCAATTGGGTGAGCCGCTGAACAGTTCGGCGTCCCAGCCAACCGTGCCGGCGTCCAGCGCCTCCTGCTCGGTTGGGGATACCTTGGGTAGAATCTTTCGCAAGAAGCCGTAGCTCGGCTTGGTGATCAGCGTCATGCGAACGGGCTCAAGGCAGAGTAAGCCGAGCACAACGCCTGGGAGGATCCACAGCGCGCTGAAGCCGCTCATGTCCAGCACAATGCCGATGAATACAAAGGCCGCGGCCCATTCCCACAGCTTAGAGCCGCGGAACGCCATGACTACCATCAACGCTACTACTGCAATGATTGCTACACCCGCACTCATGTTGAATTCCTCATTAGTGATAAAGTTAACGTATACGTAAACTAATTGCCCTATGTGTTTTTTACAACCCTTGATTCGTGTACTGTCGAACCCGTTCCCAAAAAGGTAGCCCTATGGACAGGTTATTCAGCATCAATGAGCTGGCCGAGCAGTTTGATATTACCGCCCGTGCCATTCGCTTTTACGAGGACAAAGGTCTGATATCCCCAGACCGTGCGGGGTCGAGGCGCGTTTATACGCGTCGTGACCGAGGCCGATTGCAGCTTATTCTGCGCGGCAAGCGACTGGGTTTTAGCTTGGAAGAGATCCGCGAGTACCTGGACCTGTACGACCAAGACCCTGCGCAGGTGTCGCAGATGCAGCTGTTACTGACCAAGATCAGCGAGCGCCGCTTGCAGCTGGTTCAGCAACAAAAAGACATCGTGCAGACGCTGGCGGATTTGGACGGGATTCAGGAGCAAACTGAAGCGCTGTTGAAGGCGGCTGAAGGTACCAAACCCTAGCATTGCACCCACTGGCGGGGGCTGAAATCGCGGCTATGTTCTTAGCATGCGATTATTTTTGGCCTGTGCGTTGCTGGTTGCCTCGATGTCGGTGGTCGCCGACGAGGCCTATCTTCACTGCAAACCCTTAGAGCGAATCGATCCCCGCGGCGTCGTGTCGTGCATGACGTCGCGCCTGCGCGATGAACAGGTGCCGCAACCCTATAAAACCTACGCCCGGCGCGGAGCCTGGCAAAGCGCCCTGACGCGACCCTTTCTGGTCGAGCAAGTGCTAGCGGACGGCACGGTCGGAATGGCCTGCGCTTATGGGGCTGCCAGTTTGTGTGTGCGCCCAAGCAGGGACCTTGAGTTGGCCGAGGGGCAGCCTGAATGGCGCTTTGAGTTGTCGTCGCGGCACGGCGATAACTGGGAGTTTGGGTGGGAGCTCAGCCATGGTCAGCAAGTAGCCTGCGTCGAGCTCACAGAAGCGGTGCGCCAACACCTGTTAGCCTCGGCGGTTGTTAAGGTGACTACGCAATACCCCTCAGGGCGTTGGTCGCTTGAGTTTGCCACCCAGGGGGCGGCCGATAGTTTGCGTCAGGTCGAGCGCCAATGCGCCTCGGGCTAATCAAGCATTCGGATCGGTGTCCAAGCCACGACATGGTCTTCTAATTCGCCCGCGTCGGATTCGTGAATAACCTTGCCCCGGGCGCTGTGACCGCCCGCGTGCATGGCATCGGTCGAGCCGGTCACCAGCGGGTGCCACTGGGGGATGTCTTGACCGTAGTACAGACGCCGGTATGCGCAGGTCTCGGGCATGGTCGGAAAGGCTTCGGGTAGATCAAGGGACACTTTGTTGCATTCCGGCACCAGCTGTTGGCGCTCGGCGTAACGGGTGCACTGGCAGGAATTAAGGTCGATCAGATCGCAGACCACGTCGGTTTGATACACCTGACCGAGGTCGTCCTGCAACAAATGCACGCAGCAAAGGCCACAGCCATCGCACAGGGACTCCCATTCGCTGTCGGTCATATCCGCCAGCTCGGTCGTGGTCCAAAAACCAGTGCTACCCACGCTGGCTCTGCCCGCCGTTGATTTGAATCATGAGTTCGGCTTCTTCAAGGGGTAACGCTAGGGTTCGAGCCAGTTCTTCGGCACTGGCGCCGCGGGTAATAAGCTGCGCTGCGCGGCTGTATTTAGCCTCGTCCCCGCTTTGTGCTGCCACGGGGTTGGCCAGTGTCTGGGTCAGGCCACGGTAGCTGCGCGCCAGAACGGACTGCATTTGCTCGCTCGCTTTAACGCGGGCCTCAAGTTGTTCGATGTGCGTGGCCAGTTTGGCAGTTGAATGCCGGACCACAAGCGCCATGATGAGCGCGAGTGATGCTAGAACCACGGCCGCTATTAACGCTTCGACGATCAAAACAGATCCATTTCCATATCGGCTTCGGACTGACCCAATAGCTTTTCAATAGACAGCAGAATGTACAGGCGATCGTCTTTGTTGCAGACCCCTGAAATGAAGCGTTTGGTCTCGTCATTGGAGATGCGCGGTGATCCTTCAATTTCCGATCTGCGCAGGTAAACCACCTCGGAAACTTGGTCTACTAGCAGACCGATCACTTCACCATTGAACTCGACGATAATGATGCGCGTCTCGTCTGTGATGTCGCTCGTTTCGTGATTGAGTCGCACACGCGCGTCGACCACCGTCACGACGCTACCACGTAGGTTTACGATTCCGAGCACGTCATGATCAGCGCCGGGCACCGGTGCAATTTCGGTGTAGCGGCGGACTTCTTGGACGAACATCACGTCAATGCCGTAGGTCTCGGTGCCCAGGCGAAAGGTCACCCATTGCAGTAGCGGATCATCACTGCGTTGCTTGGCGTTGCTCATGCCTCTAGCTCCATTAATTGTTTAATCATTCCTACCAAGTCCACCATGGCGCATCGCTGATCGGCCCAGGTGCCCAACAGCCAGGGACGGCTGCTGGTGTCATCGCGCCAGGTCACAGCATCGGCAGGCACAGTCACCTCATCGGCAATCGCATCCGCAGCTAAGGCGATGCCCAAACTGTTGATGACGATCAGCTTGCGGTAACTGCTGCGCATGGAATCCTGATAGCGATCCCCCATCACTAGATAGGCCGTATCAACAACAATGGCGCTGCCGGTGTCGGTTTCGGCCATCCCCCAGCGCCATGGCTTTTGTGGGTCGCTGAGATCGGTTTGGACGCGGCCTTTGTACATCACCTGGGACACGCACGCCTGTGGCACCGCAAAGGATATCCCCGATACCTCTAACAGCATAGCTGACCCCTGCCCTTCGCGGTTCCACTGGTTCAGTGGTCCCGCGCCGGCGATCGAAAATGCCGCTTCGGCCAGTGGCGTCCGCTCCTCGATGTGTGTGCTCGGTTCTGCGACGGGTGCTGGCGGCAGTTCACCACCATCAGTGCTCTCGCCCTGGGACTCAGGCACCCGATCTTGGTCGGCTGTTGTGTCCGGCTCTGGCTCTGACGCGCCAGCGATCTGGGTGGCGTAGCCGAGGTCAGCGAGACTCAATGAGCTATCTAGAGTTTCGGGCGTGGCGGCCATGATCTCGGGCGAGCCCTCGGCTTGGTCGATGAAGTCGGTCAGTGCACCCATGAAATCGACCGGCTCGTCCGCCACGAGATCGTCGTCGGCCGCATCGATAGTCAGGTTATCGGTGGTCACTTCATCGGAGATCACCTCATCGGAGATCACGTCATCAGAGATCACGTCATCGGAGATCACTTCATCGGAGATCACTTCATCGGAGATCACGTCATCAGAGATCACGTCATCAGAGATCACGTCATCAGAGATCACGTCATCAGAGATCACGTCATCGGAGATCACGTCATCGGAGATCACGTCATCGGAGATCACGTCATCAGAGACGACTTCATCAGTGACGAC
>CAKZQE010000248.1 GCA_937139465.1 uncultured Gammaproteobacteria bacterium | reverse complement strand
AATGACGTATAGCCGGTTCAGTGTCAGCGACAGCGCCGCATTGATTTCCCAGGCACCGCTCATCCATTCGGGGGTGGTGACACTGCGGTTGAGCGGCGAAAACAGGCTGCGCACGGCTTGCTGCAGGATCAAGCTGATGCCAAAGGTGGCCAGCAGGGTTTCCAGTGGTCGCCCATAAAGGAAGCGGATGACGCCACGCTCAATGCCTATTCCGACCGCGCCGGATACGACAAATGCGGCGGGGATCGACAGTATCAGCGCTAACCCAGGGTCTGCCGGCAGTAGTTGCTGCATCACAAAGGTGGTGTACGCGCCCAGCATGATCAGCTCGCCATGGGCCATGTTGATCACACCCATCACGCCAAAGGTGATGGCCAGCCCGATGCCAGCCAGTACCAGCACGGATCCCAGGCTGATGCCGAAGTACAGCGTTTCGCCCCACTGATACAGGCGCTGACTCTGTTCGATCGAGGTGACGCCTTTTTGTGCGGCCAGGTAAACCGCCTCGTCTCCGGGGCTGACTGCGCGAAGGGCATTGAGCGCCTCATTGCCGACCGATTCGCTTAGCGTCTCGACGGCGGCCAGGCGTGTGGCGGCATCATCGCTGTTCAGTCCAGACAGGGCCAGGGCAAAGCGCATTTTCTCTGCGATATCCGCATCGCCCTCGCTGGCCAGCGCGGTGTTGATGGCGTCAATGGCGCGGCTGCTGCCAATTTGTGAGAGCTGTTCGATGCTGGCCAAGCGGGCATCGTCGTCGGGGCTGGATAAATTCAGAAAGGCCAACTCGGTGCGCAGTTGGTCGCGCAAATCGTTGTTGACCGAGACGCGTTTGAATTGGCGTTTTTTGTCGATGGTGATAGCACCGCTGCCGTCGATGGCTTCGGCGCTGGCGCCCTTCTTGTGGTCCGTCACCCGGTACAAAAGGTCGGTGCGTTTGTCGTAATAGAGTTGCCCGTTCAACATCAAGCGCGCAGCGTCGGTTGCGGCCTCCTGGTCTTCGCTGAACCATAGCGTCATCAGCTGCGCTTTCTCGGCGAACGAGGCTGTCGGCAAGTCCTGGGTAATGGAGGCGGTCGCCGCCGGTCCGAAAACCAAGGCAATGGCGAGTGACAACCACTGGAGCCACGGTGCTCCGCGTCGTTGGATCATGGGGTGATTCCTTGCAAAAAAAGGCCCGGCACAAGGCCGGGCGCGAGGGTGGAGCGTGGTTTAGAAGTTCTGACCTGAGCATTTGGCGGTCGTGACGTCATAGGCGCCGCACGACAGCGGTGCGCGCCAGTCCGAGATCAAATCCATGGAACCGGGCAGGTAGTCAGACCATGCATCGCCGACCACGGTGCCACTGGTTTTTGAGACGATTTCAAACTGGCCGTCGCCCTGGATTTCACCAATCAATACGGGCTTGCTGATGTGGTGGTTCGGCATCATTGATGCGTAGCCGCCAGTCAGGTTGGGAACCGTGACACCGATGATGGCGTCCTGAACGGCGCTGGGCTCGGTGGTGCCTGCCTTGGTGACCGCTTCCACCCACATGTTGAAGCCGATGTAGTGCGCTTCCATCGGATCGTTGGTGACGCGCTCGTCGTCGCTAGTAAAGCTCTGCCAGGCGTCGATGAAGGCGTCGTTGGCCTCGGTGTCAGCACTCATGAAATAGTTCCATGCGGCCAAGTGACCCACCAACGGCATGGTGTCCATGCCCGACAGCTCTTCTTCACCGACCGAGAAGGCCACGACTGGGATGTCAGCGGCGGATACGCCCTGCGCACCGAGTTCTTTGTAAAAGGGTACGTTGGCGTCGCCGTTAATGGTCGAGACCACTGCGGTTTTCTTGCCCTGCGCGCCAAAGGTTTTGATGTCCGAGACAATAGACTGCCAGTCGCTGTGACCGAAGGGCGTGTAGTTGATCATGATGTCGCTTTCCGCCACGCCCATCGACTCAAGGTAGGCCGCTAGGATCTTGTTGGTGGTTCGCGGGTAGACGTAGTCGGTACCGGCCAACACCCAGCGCTCCACACCCAGGTCAGCGAGGTAGTCGACGGCGGGGATGGCTTGTTGGTTCGGCGCTGCGCCGGTGTAAAAGACGTTTTTCGATGACTCTTCGCCTTCGTACTGAACCGGGTAGAACAGCAAGCTGTCCAGTTCCTCGAAGACCGGCAACATGGACTTACGTGACACCGACGTCCAACCACCAAAGACGGCGTCGACCTGGTCCTTTTCAATCAGTTCACGTGCTTTTTCGGCGAACAGCGGCCAGTTGGACGCGGGGTCCACCACCACAGCTTCAAGCTGTTTGCCCAGCAGTCCGCCTTTCTTGTTCTGCTCGTCGATCAGCATCAGCATGGTGTCTTTCAGCGTCGTTTCGCTTATGGCCATGGTGCCGGACAATGAGTGCAGGACGCCGACCTTGATGGTGTCAGCGGCGATCGCCATGTTAGCGAGGCTGGCAGCCAAAGCGATGGGTGCGAGGCGAAGGGCTTTCAGTGTGTTACGAGTGTTCATGGTCTCTCCGTGAGCTGGGTTAGCACGAAGGGACATAGCGGATAGCGTGCCAACTACCTAGGGACGTTGAAATTACTGGCGTTTCGTGAGGTCGGTGCTGCTCAGCGTGGGATGTTCGAGGGTCAAAATGATAACGAGTGCGCAATCTTGGTGCGGCGGAAATCGTGCGGCGCACCAAAATGGTCGGTGGGTTTTGGTACCCGTATGGGCTATGCTAAATGTTATATTGTAACGTCCGAGAGGGTGGAGTCTTTATGGGTAGTAAATGGGTGTTGTCGGCATCGATATGGATCTGTGCGTCGGCGTTTGCCGCGGGCGGTCATCACCATGGCGAAGGTCAGTTGGAGATTGCGTTAGATGGCAACCGATTGGACGTGAATCTGGTGGCTCCCGGGGCGGACCTGGCGGGTGTATCAACCGCAGGTAACAGTCTGTTAACGATCGATCAGGGCGGCTGCACCGGGTTTGACGTGACCGCCTCAGAGGTCGAGGTCGACCACGGTCACTCGGATATCACCCTGACTCAAAGCTTTGAGTGCACCAGGCCCGCGGCCATTGGCGGGATCCGCGTTAGCCTGTTTGATTGGGCCCCGTCATTGGAAGCCGTCGAGGTGGTGTATTTGTCTGACGACACTACCGTCGCCACCGAACTGACACCGGCGACGCCGGTTTTGGCTCTGGATGACTGAGCTGGCCCTGTCGACGACGGGGCTGGCGGTTGCGCTTGGCCGCCGTCACCTGAAGTTTCCAGATCTGGCCCTCGCGGCTGGCTCGTCCATGCTGGTGCTGGGGCCCTCGGGCAGCGGTAAGTCGACCTTGATTCAAGCGCTGGCAGGGTTGTTGCCGATCCAACAAGGGGATGCCCGGGTGGCAGGCCAGTCCCTGGGCGCATTGTCTGCACCGGCCCTGGATCGCTTTCGTGCGCGCCATCTTGGGTTGGTGTTTCAAACCCTAAATCTGCTGCCTTACTTTAGTGCGCTCGATCACCTGCGTTTGGCCCGCGAGTTTGCTGGGCTGCCCGCGCGCGATGATGCCTCAGCGCTTGACGGCTTGGGGCTGGCGGCGGATCTGCACCAGCGCCCCGTGCGCCATTTAAGCGTCGGCCAGCAACAACGCGTTGCCGTGGCGCGGGCACTGGTGACGCAGCCATCGCTGGTGTTGGCCGACGAGCCGACCTCAGCCTTGGATGAGTCCAACCGCGATCTGGTGGTGGGGGCGCTGCTACCCCAAGCCGCCGAATCGGCCCTGTTAATGGTCAGTCACGATCGCAGTTTGGCGACGCATTTTGATCAGGTGATTGAGCTGTGATGTTGCGCTTGGCCCTTAAGTCCCTCAGTTATCGCCGCGGCAGTGTCGGCCTGACGCTGGTGGCTATCGCCCTGGCGCTGGTCATGGTGGTGCTGGGCGGGCGGCTATCGGAGGGTGTTAAGAACGGTCTGTATTCAGGGTCGCGCGGCGTGGATTTGGTGGTGGCCCGGTCCGCCGGCGACGTGCAGATCGTTATGCAGGCTCTCTATCAAATCGGCCCAGGCGGCGCTGGCATGGGACCGGACGATCAAGCCTTGGTGGCTGCGCTGGATGATATCGCGTGGGTGGTTCCGGTGGCACTGGGTGACTCGCACCGGGGATTGCCGGTGGTCGCGACCACCCCGGCGTATCTGGAGCGGGTTGCCGACGCCAACGGCCAGCCCATTGCGTTTGCTGCCGGGCACTGGGCGGATGAATGGACCGCGGTGGTGCTGGGGGCGCGCGCGGCGAAACAGCTCGGCTACGCCCTGGGGCACAGCGTAACGCTGTCCCACGGCAGCGGCACAGGCCTTGAGCGCGGACACGAGCAGGTCCTGACGGTGTCTGGGATTTTGGCGCCCACGGGCACGCCGCTGGACAACCGAGTGTTGGTCAGCCTCGAAGCGGATCGACTACTGAACGCCGACCCGATCACCGGTGCCGTGGCCGAGCAGGGCCCGGTGACGGCCTTGCTGGTGGGCGCGAAACGCAAAGTCGGTGTGTTTCGGATCCAACGTGATTTGGAGCGCTTGACCGATGGGCGTTTGCGGGCGGTTATCCCGGGGGCGGCATTGACCCAGCTGTGGCAACTGGTTGGTGTGGTTCAGGCTGCCACCCAGGTACTGTCGGGTCTGATGCTTGGTTTTGCTGCCCTGACGCTGGTGACCTTGGCGCTGATGAATTGGCGTCAGCGGCGGCGCGAGTGTGCGGTGCTGCGTGCCATGGGCTCCCCCTTTGGATTTGCGGTCGGGGCGCATGTGGTCGAGGGCATCATCGTGGCCGCCGCTTCCATCGCCCTGGCGGTCGTGGCCACGGCCGTTGGCTTTGAGTGGATCAGCGCCTGGGTGCTGGATGAGTACGGGCTGCTGATTGCGCCGGCCGGGGGCGTTGCTGAGTGGCTAGTCTATGGCGCGGCGACCCTGTTGGCCGTCGCCGCCACGGTGTTGCCATTGCTGATAAGCTGGCGCGGTGCGATCGCATCAGGATTGACGGAGACCCAGTGATGAAATTCGTGTGGCTTGCCCTGGCGTTGATGGCCAGCGGCGCCCAGGCAGGCTTCTTTTCCAGCAATGATCCGCTGTTGCTGGACGATCAGCGCTTGCAGGCATCCTTTGATGCCTGGGACGGACTGATCCCAACCGACGCCTATGACTGGGTGCCGGACAACCCGTCCACGGAGCTGATCCTGTCCGATGACTTTCAGCGCCAATTGGAAGCCGCGGGCACCCGACTGAATGACCGTCAGCACGGCACTGCCATTGGACTGGGTGGTTTTATGGTGCCGATCGATGTTGAGGGGCAAAACGTGCTGACGTTTCTGTTGGTGCCCGAGGCCGGCCAGTGCGTGCATGTGCCGCCGCCGCCCATTAACCAAACGATCCTCGTCGACGCTTCGTTAAACCCGTTGCCGCTGCGGGACCTGTATCAGCCCATCTGGGTTCAGGGAACCTTGAATGTCAGTCGTGGTGAAACGGATCTGGCCGAGTACGGGTATTTACTGGTCGACCCACGGGTGCGCGACTTAGAAATCCCCGATTACGATCCGGCCTTGGTGCCTCGCCATTCGGGTGACTGAGCGGTTTTCAGTCGCTATGGTAGGGGCCTCAATTAAGGATGCCCCATGACCCCGGATACTTCACCAACCCAAGGCCGCCTCACCATTCGCACCCTCGCTATGCCGTCGGACACCAACCCGTCGGGCGACATTTTTGGCGGGTGGGTGCTGTCGCAGATGGACTTGGCCGCCGGTATTTGCGCCGGCCAGCGCGCCCAGTCCCGTGTCGTGACCGTTTCGGTCGACAGCATGAGCTTCATCCGCCCAGTTCTGGTGTGCCAGATTTGCGGCGTTCGCA
>CAKZQE010000247.1 GCA_937139465.1 uncultured Gammaproteobacteria bacterium | reverse complement strand
GACTGCCTGATTCATCCGGACGTGCAGTTCGTGGGCGACGTGACGCTGGGTGATCGGGTGACCCTGGGTCAAGGCGTGATACTCAAGGACACGACGGTCGCGTCCGATACGACTGTGCAGCCGTACTGCGTCTGTGACGGTGCCCAGGTTGGCAGTGGTGCCGATATTGGGCCATTTGCGCGGCTTCGTCCGGGGGCGGTGATGGAAGCGAAATCCAAAGCCGGTAACTTTGTCGAAATCAAAAACGCCACCCTGAAGGCTGGTGCCAAAGCGAACCACTTGACCTACGTCGGTGACGCGACGGTTGGTGAGGGCGCGAATTTGGGTGCCGGTACCATCACCTGTAATTACGACGGCGCTTATAAGCACCACACGGAGATTGGCGCCGGGGCCTTTATTGGCAGCAATTCGGCGCTGGTGGCCCCAGTCAGTATTGGCGAGGGCGCGACCATTGGTGCCGGTAGCACCATCACCCGCGACGTGCCCAAAGGCTTGGGCCTAACCCGAGCGCCTCAACAACAGATTGCGGGCTACAAACGCCCGACCAAGGACTAGGACTATGTGCGGAATTGTTGCCGCCACGGCACAGCGTGGCGTTCAGGACATATTGGTTGAAGGCCTGCGCCGACTCGAGTATCGGGGTTATGACAGTGCTGGCGTGGCGGTGCATACGGCCGACGGCTTGGTCCGTACCCGGGCCACCGGCAAGGTGGCGCAGCTGGAGGAGAAACTGGCATCGGCGCCGCTGAGCGGCAACGTGGGTATCGCTCACACGCGCTGGGCGACTCATGGGGTGCCTAACGAAGCCAATGCCCATCCGCACTTTTCACGTGAAACAATCGGTGTCGTTCACAACGGCATCATTGAAAACCATGCGGACATCCGTGAGCGGTTGGTCGCTCAGGGTTATACCTTTAGCAGTGACACCGACACCGAAGTCATCGCCCACCTGGTGCACTCGCTCTACCAAGGCGCGTTGATCGATGCGGTGCAAGCGGCTTTGTCTGAGTTGCGTGGCGCCTATGCCTTGGCGGTTACCTGCGTCGACGAACCAGAGATCGTCGTCGGTGCCCGCAAAGGCAGCCCGCTGGTGGTGGGCGTCGGTATTGGTGAGCACTTCTTGGGCTCGGACCAGCTCGCGTTGCTTCATGTCACGGACCAATTTGTCTTTGTCGAAGAGGGTGAAACCGTTCAGCTGTCCGCCGCTGGCATGGTGGTCTACGACCCCGCCGGTAACCTGCGTGATATTGACGTGGTGCGCTATGCCCATGGCAGCGACGCCACCGACAAGGCCGGCTACCGCCACTACATGCTCAAGGAAATTCACGAGCAGCCACGGGTGCTGGCGGCCACTTTAGAAGGCCGGGTGACTGAAGCGGGTGTGCTGCCGGAAATTTTGGGTCCTGGCACGTTGGACCTGCTTACGCAGATCGAGTCCATTCAAATCGTTGCCTGTGGCACCAGTTACCATGCGGGCCTGGTGGCACGCTACTGGATCGAGGCGTTAGCCGGCTTGCCCTGCCAGGTCGAAATTGCCAGCGAATTTCGCTATCGCAGCGTGGCGCCGGTGAAAAATTCTTTGTTTTTGTCGATCTCCCAGTCCGGTGAAACCGCGGATACCTTGGCAGCCCTGCGTAACCTGGGCTCGGATTATCTGGGCAAGTTGGCCGTGTGTAATGTCCCTGGCTCGTCCTTAACCCGGGAGTCGGACTTGGTGTTGATGACTCAGGCGGGTCCGGAAATCGGCGTGGCCAGTACCAAGGCCTTCACCACACAGTTAATCGCGCTGTCGTGGCTAGCATTAACGCTGAAGCGTATTCACCGTCCGGATGCAGCAGCGGAAGCCGAATTGGTCAATGGTCTTCGTGCTTTACCGGCACAGGTCGACGAGCTCATCAAAGGTTACGCCGGTGCGATTGAAAAAATGGCTGAGGCCTTTGCTGATCGTCACCACGCCCTGTTCTTGGGCCGCGGGGCAAATTTCCCCGTTGCCATGGAAGGCGCACTTAAGCTGAAGGAAATCAGCTACATACACGCCGAGGCCTACGCGGCGGGCGAGCTAAAACACGGACCCTTGGCACTGGTTGATGAAGAAATGCCCGTGGTCGTGGTGGCGCCCAACGACGACATGGTCGAAAAGCTGCTATCGAACCTAGAGGAAGTAAAAGCCCGGGGCGGCCGCTTGTATGTGTTTGCTGACGAGACGGTGACCTTGCCTGAAGACCCGGCGATCACGGCCATTCACTTGCCCGCCGTGCCGGCCCAGTGGAGTGCCATTTACTACACCGTGCCGCTGCAGCTGCTGAGTTACTACGTGGCGCTGTTGAAGGGCACCGACGTTGATCAGCCGCGCAACTTGGCGAAGTCAGTGACGGTGGAATAACCAAGGGCTGATCGACGTAGCGCCTTGGATTAAATCAACTCCAGCACCCGCTCTGGCGGTCGACAAACCGCCGCACCCTTGGCACTGATCAGCACGGGCCGCTCCAGCAAAATTGGATCCGC
>CAKZQE010000246.1 GCA_937139465.1 uncultured Gammaproteobacteria bacterium | reverse complement strand
TCCTGGTCGATCCAGACCCCACCCCCACCCTAAAGCGGCCGGACGTGGCGGTTACCATTGCCAATCCAAAGAATAATCAACGCCCGACTGATGCCGCGTTTCAGTCACTGACCCAGCAACGCGGCGCGGGCGATGCCGCCCACCACCAACGTCTTCGCACGGACGACATGGGGCGCGACACTCGCCCCAACGAGCAGCTCGATGATGCCAAGGGGACCGATGCCGGCGCTGACCAAAACCAAAGCGCCGGCGTCATCGCCCGGGCCGGTGACAACACCGTGACCCGAACACCGGGGGATTTGTGGATGGTTTACGCCAACGCCGAGAACACCGTCAGCGGCGCTGAATCCCAGCGCTTACTGGCCGATTACGATCTGATTAGCGAGCAGCTACGCGCCATGGGCGACGCTGAGGGGCAGCAGGTTGCGACCTACAAAAGCGCCCAAGCCGGCTACATCAACCGCTGGCGCCAGCGCATTGAAACCATCGGCACGCGCCGCTCATTGGCCGACGCCGGCCTCACCGGTTCCGTCGAAGTCAGTGCCACCCTGGGCCACCGCGGGCAACTGCTGTCCCAGCGCATCCTGGTGTCCAGCGGCGATGCCCGGATTGACCAAGCGGCCCGAGACATCCTTGCCAGTGCCTCCCCCTTTGACCCATTCCCCGATGCCATGACGGCTCGAAGTGACCGAATTACCATCAACCGCGTCTGGCAATTCCGCCTAGGGGCCCCTACCCTAGCGCGATGACGCAATCCTTCGACCTGCGCGGTCAATTTCTGGTTTCCATGCCTGGCCTCACTGGCGGCTTTTTCGAACGCAGCGTGATTGTCATGTGCGAGCACGACGACAATGGCGCCCTCGGTTTTGCCCTCAACAAGCCCTCAGATTTCACCCTGTTAACGCTGTTTCGGGACATGGAGTTGCCCGTTGTGGACGCCTTGGGTGACGTGCATGCCCTGCTCGGCGGCCCGGTTGAAACCCAGCGTGGGTTTATCCTGTCGCGCCACGCACTGGGGCAGTGCTCCCAAGCGTTTGATGGGCTGTACATCAACACCCACACCAGCGACCTCGCCGCCTACACACCACACCTGCTGAGCGGCGACGCGCTTTTTGTGCTCGGCTACAGCGGCTGGGAAGCGGACCAGTTAGCGGCGGAGGTGACGGACAACGCTTGGTTGGCCGTGCCCTACAACGCCGACTTGGCCTTTGACGGCCACCGCGAAACCTTGCTCGAGCGCTCCGTGGCGACGCTCGGCTTTAGCTGGAACCAGCTGTCCGCCACCGCCGGGCACGCATGAGCGATCTGTACCTAGGGTTTGACTATGGCCTGACCCGTATCGGCGTCGCCACCGGCCAAACCCTGACCCGAACGGCGTCGCCGCTGTGTGTGCTCAAGGCCAGCAATGGCACGCCCCAGTGGGAGCAGATCGAAGCCTTAATCCGCGAGTGGCAACCGGTCGCCTTGGTCGTGGGGCTGCCCATCAACATGGACGGCTCGGACAACCCCATTACGGCCCGGGCCCGCAAGTTTGCCAAACGTCTGCACGGCCGCTTTCACCTGGTGGCGCACCTCGTCGACGAGCGCCTGAGCACCCAAGAGGCGCGCGCCCTGACCCAGCGCCACGGCACCGGGGTTGAACACGACGGTGCGCTGGATACGGCAGCCGCCTGTGTGATTTTGAATCAGTTTTTGCAACACGCTCCCTAAGAAGCGGGTAAACTGCGCGCACGAAAATGACCGCAAGGAGTTCCGGATGCCCTCGACCGCCGAATTGCAGTTGACCAGCGATGGCCGGCTCCGACACTTTTTGACCACCGAAGGCCTGCCGGCCAGCCTGATGACCGACATCATGGACCGCGCCGCCCGCTTCCTTGGCGACACCCCACGGGACCTAAAAAAACGGCCGGTGCTGAAGGGCAAATCGATCGTCAACCTGTTCTTCGAGAACTCGACCCGCACCCGCACCACCTTTGAAATCGCCGCGAAAAGCCTCAGCGCTGACGTCGTCAACCTGGACATTTCGACCTCGGCGACAGCCAAGGGTGAAAGCCTGCTGGACACCTTGAAAAACCTCGAGGCCATGGGCGCCGACCTGTTTGTCGTGCGCCATAACCAAAGCGGCGCACCGCACTTTATCGCCGAGCATTGCACCCCGAATCTGGCCATCGTCAACGCCGGCGACGGACTGCACGCACACCCCACCCAAGCGATGCTGGACATGTTCACCATCCGCAAGCACAAGGGTGATATTGCCAACCTCAAGGTCGCCATCATCGGCGACATCCGCCATTCACGGGTGGTGCGCTCACAGGGTCACGCCCTCGCCGGCCTCGGTTGCCAAGACATCCGCCTGATCGGCCCGGGAACGCTTCTGCCGCGTCAGGGTCTGGCCGGCACCCTGTATGACGAGTTGCGCCCGGGTATCGACGGTGTCGATGTGGTGATCTGCCTGCGCCTGCAAAAAGAGCGCATGGACGCGGGATTGCTGCCCTCGGAGCAAGAGTTCCACGACAGCTACGGCATGACCCTTGAGCGCCTAAACTGGGCCGCCCCCGGCGCCCTCGTCCTGCCCCCTGGCCCGATCAACCGCGGGGTGGAATTGGACAGCGCGCTGGCTGACTCCGAGCGCAGCGTCATCCTGGATCAGGTCACCAACGGCATCGCCATACGCATGGCGGTGCTGTCGATGGTCATGGGCGTCGATGTGGAGGCACTGGCATGAGCGACCTAGCATTTTATGACTTGGCGTGCCGACTCGGTGAGCAGCCGACCCAAACCCTGGCACTGGCGGAGCAGCACGGCGTCAGCGCCGTACTAACGCCGCCGGACGAAGGCCGACACCCGGGCACCGCCGGCACCCAGGTGTTGGCGCTTGGCCCCATGACCGCAGGGCTGGACGGCGAACAGCTGTCCGAAATGGCGCGGCTACAACGCAGCGGCGTCGTGGGTGTCGCCCAAGGCTACGCGCCCTGGAAAAATACCCGCGTCCAACTGAACGCCATGCGCTACGCCAAAAGCCTGGGTATCCGGGTGTTCCTATCGCCCCTGGATCCGGTATTGGGCTTGGGCGTCGCCCACGACGGCGCGGTCGCCCAGCGCCTGGGCCTTGAAACCCAACCCAGCGCCGCCGAGACCATTGCGCTGGCCCGTGACCTGCAACTGGTCGCGGAAACCGGCGTCAGCGCCCACATGGGACGACTGTCCAGCGCTGAATCTGTGCGCCTGATGGCCCGCGCCAAGCGCGAAGGCCTGGACGTAACCTGCGATGTCGCCATTAGCCACCTGCTGTGGGACGAAGCCAAGATCGAAGGCTACGATTTCACCTACCGCCTGCAGCCGGTGCTGCGCAGCCAGGACGACCGCAAGGCACTGCTGTCAGGTGTTGAAGCCGGCATCATTGACGCCATCGTCAGCGACCACTCGCCCTGGCCGGTGGCCGAGAAGCGCCTACCCTTTGCCCAGGCCAAACCGGGCACGGAAACCCTTGGGCTGTGGCGGTCGGGCATTGAACGGCTGCTGGCCGAAGGGTCGCTATCCGACGCGCGAGCGCGTGAAGCCTTGAACGTACTGCCCCGCCGCCTGCTCGGACTGTAGCGCCCAACGCATGCCATCCCGAGCCACGCAGACGTTCGGGTTTATACGGTGTGCGGCCGTCGCGATACGATCCATGGCGGCGTCATCCGCCCGCGGGTGATGGTGGTAAATCACTGGCATCAGCACACCGGCATTCGCCGCCACTTCCAAACACTTTTGCCAGGTCGAGTGGCCGTGATCGGGCTGAAATTCGTCTTCGTCGAAGGTGCAGTCGTAGAGCATGGCCGACGCGCCGCGGACAAAGGCCTCGAGGCGGGTCTGCATGGCCGCATCGGGTTCGATGTCAGTGATATAGCACAGGTCACCACCGGGGCACTGGGCCCGAAAGCCCGTGGACCCCTGCGGGTGCGTCAGCCCCAAGGTACGGACCGTAACGCCTGCAACGCACAGGGTTTCGCCCGCCTGGAAGTCATGGGTGTTCAGGGTGCAGCGGAACGCGTCTGGGGTGACTGGAAAGAACGGCGCGCGCATCAAGTCATGCAGTGCATCCGATAGGCGCTGCGGCCAAAGGTTGCCCACATAGAGGTTGACCGTGCAGTCGCTGCGCCACAGGGGTTGGAAAAACGGCAACCCCATGATGTGGTCAAAATGCAGGTGTGACAGCAACACATGAAAGGTGCGCTGGCCACGGGCCAGGGCCACATCACCGGCTTCAACAATGCCGCTGCCGGCATCAAATATCAGCGAGCCAGTATCGTCGATCAACTCGACACAGGAGGTCGCCCCGCCGTAATGCTGGAAGGCCTGTCCACTGCGCGGGATGCTACCGCGTGTGCCCCACAGGGCGACTTCATGAATGTTCACACTCTGATTACAGTCGTCCGAAGGGCCATTGTAAATACCAATGCCGTAGGCAGTGACGCATGACTCGGTTTGTTCGGACCTAGTCTTGCAGTCCAGCGCGAGCGAATTCACCTTCGCCACTGGGCTCACCGCCGCGGGCCAGCTTAATTTTCAGGCGCAAGTCATTGACGCTATCGGCGTGGGACAGGGCCGTTTGGTAGCTAATGCGGTGGTCGCGGTACAGTCCATACAGGGATTGGTCGAAGGTTTGCATCCCATCCAACGCGCCCTTGGCCATGATGCCTTTTAGCTCGTGCACCTCATTGGTTCTGATCTTTTCACTGATCAAGGGCGAGTTGAGCATCACCTCGCACGCCAGGGCCATGCCCGTGCGCGACGCGTTCGGCATCAGCTGTTGGGCCAGCACGGCTTTCAGGTTCAACGACAAATCCAGCCGAACCCGGTCATGCTCGTCGGTGGGGAAAAAGTGCAGGATTCGTTCGATGGCTTGGTTGGCATTGTTCGCATGCAAGGTTGCCAAACACAGGTGCCCGGTTTCGGCAAAGGTGATCGCTTGCTGCATGGTTTCTTTTGAGCGGATTTCCCCGATCACAATGCAGTCCGGCGCCTGGCGCAGCGTGTTCGTCAGCGCCGCCTCAAAGGAGTCCGTGTCCACACCGACCTCGCGCTGGGTGACGATGCAACCGCCATGCTGATGGGTAAATTCAATCGGATCCTCAACGGTGATGATGTGACCCGATCCGAACAGGTTTCGCTGATGGACCATGCTGGCCAGGGTGGTGGACTTGCCCATCCCCGTGGCGCCGACGACAAACACGACGCCGCGCTTAAGCAGCGCCAGCTCATCCACGATCGGCGGTAGGCCCAGCTCGGTGCGGGTCGGTACCTCAGACCGAATCTGACGAATCACCATGCTTGGGGTGTTGCGCTGATAAAACGCGTTGGCGCGGAATCGCGGCAGGCCATCGGGGGCGAAGGCAAAGTTGGCTTCGCGCTCAGTTTCAAAGCGCCTTTGCGCCGGCGGCGGGATCACCTCGTTTATCATGCTCAGCAAGCCGTCCGAGCGCATCGCTTGATCGCCGACCTGGACCATGCGGCCGTTTATTTTCAGCGACGGTGGCGCGCCGACGGACAAAAACAGGTCCGACGCCCCTAGGCGCCCCATTTCCACAAGCAGTTGGCGAAACGCGTTATTCACAGTGTCATCCTCTGGGCGCCCTAGGTTAGTTAAAAATATCGGGGCGAGAGGCTTTACCCCGAGCCGCCTCTTTGGAAACAACGCCCTTGTCCACCAGCGTTTGCAGGGACTGATCCAGCGTCACCATGCCTTGGGCGCTGCCGGTCTGGATCGCACTGACCATTTGCGCAACCTTGTCCTCACGGATCAGGTTTCGGATGGCCGGCGTCCCGATCATGATCTCGTGGGCCGCCACACGGCCGCCGCCGTTTTTCTTTAGCAGGGTTTGACTGATCACCCCCTGCAACGACTCCGATAACATCGAACGCACCATGTCTTTTTCCGCGGCCGGGAAGACGTCGATGATTCGGTCGATGGTTTTGGCCGCGCTCGTGGTGTGCAGGGTGCCAAACACCAGGTGCCCGGTTTCAGCCGCCGTCAGCGCCAGGCTAATGGTTTCCAGATCGCGCATTTCACCCACCACAATCACATCCGGATCTTCGCGCAGGGCACTGCGCAGGGCGTCGCTGAATCCGTGGGTATCGCGGTGCACTTCGCGCTGGTTGACCAGGGATTTTTTTGAGGGGTGCACGAATTCAATGGGGTCTTCAATGGTCAGAATATGGTCGTTACGGGTCTCGTTGATGTAATCGACCATGGCCGCCAAGGTGGTCGATTTGCCCGAGCCGGTCGGGCCGGTCACCAGCACCAAGCCCCGGGGTTTCTCCGAGAGGTTTCGAAACACCTGGCCCATGCCCAAGGTCTCCATACTCAGAATCTCGGTCGGAATGGTCCGGAACACCGCCGCCGCACCGCGGTTTTGATTAAAGGCGTTGACGCGGAAGCGCGCGACCCCTGGGACTTCGAACGAAAAGTCAGTCTCGAGCTTTTCCTCAAAGTCTCGGCGCTGCTTGTCGTTCATAATGTCGTAGATCAGCCCGTGAACGGCCTTGTGATCCAGATCAGGCACGTTAATGCGGCGCACGTCACCATCGACACGAATCATCGGCGGCAACCCCGCCGACAAGTGCAAATCCGAGGCGTTTTGCTTTGCGCTGAACGCCAATAACTCTGTGATATCCATAACGTTTCGTGCCTTGTGGTATGTTTAGCGCATGAATCCGACTGACACTCAGCACAACGACAAAACGCGACTGGCGCAGGTCCAATCCGTGTTGGCGGACGACCTCAAAGCAGCCGGACGTGCGCCCGGTGCATGCTCCTTAATAGTAGTCAGCAAAACGCAAAGCGCTGAACGACTGGCCCCCTTGGTACAAGGCCAACCGCTGGCGCTAGGCGAGAACTACCTAAGCGGGGCCTGGCCCAAGATCAAAGCCCTCGGCAACGTCTGCGAGTGGCACTTCATCGGCGCCATCCAGTCGAACAAAACCGCCGACATTGCCGAACACTTCGACTGGGTTCATACGCTGGATCGCCTGAAAATTGCGCGGCGCTTAAACGATCAGCGGCCCGCCGGCGCCAAAGCCCTGAAGGTGCTGATTCAGGTCAACCTTGATGACGAGCCCCAAAAGGCCGGCTGCCACCCCAGCGAGCTGCCCGAACTGGCGGCACAGATCGCCGCCCTGCCGAATTTGGAATTGAAAGGGCTGATGAGCATCCCCAAACCTAATGCTGATGACCCCGGGCAGCCGCACCGGAAATTGGCCCAGTGCTTGGCCGATTTGCAAGCCGCACACCCGGGCATGACAGAGCTATCCATGGGCATGAGCGCCGACATGACCGCGGCCGTCGCCGCCGGCGCCACCCGAGTACGCATTGGCACGGCCATCTTTGGCCCGCGCCCCCCAAAGGACACCCGATGACACGCATTGCTTTCATAGGCGCTGGCAACATGGCCACTGCCCTTATTCGTGGACTGATTAACGCAGGGCACCCGGTGACGGACCTGTGCGCCACGGACCCCCACGACGCCAGCCGCAGCGCCATGCAGGCCCTGGGCGTCAACAGCCACGACGACAATGCGGCGGCGGTGGCCTGGGCTGAGGTGGTGGTCATTGCGGTCAAACCCCAGGTCGCGCGGGACGTGCTCACACCCCTGCAAGGCCAGTTCGACGGCAAAACCCTGATTAGCATCTGCGCCGGTCTGCCCTGCGCATTTTTCGAAGGGGTGCTGGGGGATGTCGCCGTGGTCCGAGCGATGCCCAACACGCCAGCGCTGGTCGGACTGGGCGCAACGGGGCTGTTCGCCAACGGCCGCGTCAGCGCCGCCGGACGCGATTCGGCAGCGGCCCTGTTTAACGCCGGAGGCCTCGCAGCCTGGGTAGAGAGCGAAGCCCTGATCGACGCGGTGACAGCGGCATCCGGCTCTGGACCGGCCTACTTTTTTGCCATGATCGAGGCCATGGTCCAGGGCGCAGAGGCACTGGGCTTGGACACCGAAACCGCCACCCGCTTGGTGTGCCAAACGGCACTCGGGGCCGCGCAAATGACCCTGACGGGTGATGCCAGCCCCGGGACCCTGCGCGAACGCGTCACCAGCAAAGGCGGTACCACGGCCGCGGCCCTTGAACGCTTTGAGGCCGGCGACTTTAATGCGACCATTCAAGCCGGTATGCAGGCCGCCTACGACCGCGCCCAAGTGCTGGCCGCGCAGTCATAATTTTCAGGAGAACCCCATGTCACAGGCATTGATTGGCCCCCTCAACACCGTCTTCGGTTTGGTGGTGTTTTTCATGGTGCTGCGCATCGTGCTACAGGCCGTGCAGGCCAACTACTACAACCCCATTTGTCAGGGCATCAACAAGATCAGCGCCCCGCTGCTGGCCCCGACCGCGCGCCTGATACCGGACCTTGGCTCTATCAGCCTCAACGCCATTGTCGTAACGGTTGTGCTTCAAGCCGTGTTGGCCGGCGGCCTCGCCTATGCTGCCTACGGCCAGATGTTGCCCATCGTGATGCTGGTGCTGTGGTCCGTGGTGTCGGTCATCGGGATGGTCGTGAAGCTGTTTTTCTTTGCGCTGATCATCATGATTATTTTGTCCTGGGTCGCGCCCCAGGCCAGCCACCCCGGTGCAGAGCTGGTGTGGCAGATCACCGAGCCGCTGATGGCCCCCGTGCGCCGCGTGATGCCGGACCTGGGTGGTCTGGACCTGTCGCCCATCGTGGTCTTTTTGGTGATTCAGATGTTCCAAGGCTCGGTGCTGGTGGGCCTTGCCCGCGCGCTGCAAATGCCCACGTCCCTGTTCATGGGCGTCTAAATGCTGCTGAGCACCCCCTTTGACCTGCACTTTGACGAGCCTTTGGAACTGGTCAAGGGCCAGCGCCTGGATGGCTACGATCTGCGCGTGGAAACCTACGGCACCCTGAATGCCGCGGCCGATAACGCCATTCTGATTTGCCACGCCCTCAGCGGCGACCACCACGCCGCCGGTCGCCACAGCCCAGATGACCCAAAGCCGGGCTGGTGGGACGCCTATATTGGCCCGGGCAAGCCGATCGACACCGACCGTTTTTATGTCGTGTCGCTGAACAATTTGGGCGGCTGCGGCGGCACCACAGGGCCGACCACCGTCAACCCTGCGACCGGCGAGCTGTGGGGACCGGACTTCCCCGATGTCTGCGTACGCGACTGGGTCACCAGCCAAGCGCGGCTGGCGGATCATTTGGGTATCGCCCAGTGGGCGGCAGTCGTTGGCGGCAGCCTTGGGGGCATGCAGGCCCTGCAGTGGGCCATCCAATACCCGGAACGGCTGCGTCATGCGGTCGTCATTGCGGCAGCGCCGAAACTGAGTACGCAAAACATCGCGTTTAACGAAATCGCACGCCAAGCGATTACCCGGGACCCAGACTACTTTGAGGGTCGCTACGTCGAGCACGCAGCAATTCCGCGCGCCGGCTTGGGGCTGGCCCGCATGATCGGTCACGTGACCTACCTGTCCGACGCTGGACTCGGCAGTAAATTTGGCCGCGCCCGTCAGGATGGCTCGGACGAGCTGTTCCAAGTCGAGAGCTACCTGCGCTACCAAGGTGAGGCCTTCACCAACCGCTTTGACGCCAATACCTACGTGCTGATGACCCGGGCGCTGGATGAGTTTGACCCCGCCGGGGAGCAAAGCCTGGCTGAGGCCCTGTCCGTCGCCCAGTGCGGATTTCAGGTAATCAGCTTTTCCAGCGACTGGCGCTTTAACCCTGGCCGTAGCGAGGAGATCGTGCGCGCGCTGGTCGACGCCGACAAGCCGGTCAACTACGCCTGCATCCCCACCGAACACGGCCATGATGGGTTTCTGTTGCCCCACCCTCAATACGAGGGCCTGCTGCGCGCGTACCTGAGCCGAATCGAGGTGAGCGCATGAGATCATCCCTGCAACAGGTCATCCACTGGGTCGAGCCGAACAGTCGCGTACTCGACTTGGGGTGCGGTGATGGCACCCTAATGGCGCACCTGATCGAGCACAAAGGCTGCTCTGGGTATGGCTTGGAAATTGACCGTGACTGCATCATCAGCGCTGTAAGCAAGGGTGTGAACGCCATCGAGCGTGACCTCGACAACGGCCTTGGAGAGTTTGGCGACAAGACCTTTGACACGGTGGTCATGACCCAGGCGCTACAGGCCACCCAGCGGCCGGACCTGGCATTGGCGGAAATGTTGCGCATTGGCCACGAAGCCATCATTACCTTTCCCAACTTCGCCCACATCAGCCATCGCATCCAACTGGGGTTGCTAGGACGCATGCCGGTCAGTAAGGCACTGCCGCACCAGTGGTATGACACACCGAACATTCACTTATCGACCTTCAACGACTTCGAACGCCTGTGCGATGCGCAGAACGCCGAAATCATGGACCGACAGGTCATGACCCGCACCGGTCTGGGGCATACCCTGGCCCGGCTGCGACCCAACCTGTTGGGCGATCTCGCCCTGTATCGAGTACGAGGACGCACGCTATGAAATGGTTAGTCATGTTATGGGCCCTGGCGACAACCGCCGTTCACGCCAGCGATGAGGTTTTTAAACGCGGCCCCTATGAAGTCCGCGTCACGCCCTTCCCGTCGACCTTTTTGACGCCAGAAATCGCAAGCCGCTATGGGTTTGCGCGCTCGGAAACCCAGGCGCTATTGAACCTATCGGTGTACGACACGCGCCTTGAGGGCGCCGTCAAAACCATTGCGGCCACGATCAGCGGCAGCCACCAAAACCTGATCGGCCAAGCCTTCGAGCTGTCGTTTCAAACCATCGACGAAGGTGTTGCGATTTATTACCTGGCACCCTTTCGCATCAGCGACGACGAAGTCATGCGCTTTGATTTGGAAATCATCCCGGAAGGCACCAACACCGCCATTGACGTGACCTTTAACCAGCGGTTTTACCGCCAATGACGCAGTGGATAATCGCCAGCGGTAACGCGGGCAAATTGCGTGAATTTTCAGCCCTATTGGCGCCCTTTGCTATCGACACCCGGCCGATGTCGGACTTTGCTATCGACGGCGCCGAGGAAAACGGACTCAGCTTTGTCGAGAACGCCATTCTCAAGGCGCGGCACGTCGCTGCGGCGACGGGTCTACCTGCCCTGGCCGACGACTCCGGGATTGCGGTGGACGCCTTGGGCGGCGCCCCGGGTATCTATTCGGCGCGCTACGCGGGCGAGCACGGCAATGACGGCGGCAACATTGAGAAACTGCTCGCGGATATGCGCGGCATTAACAACCGAAGCGCACAGTTTATTTGCGTGCTGGCGGTGTGCCAGAGTGCGACCGACCCCATGCCGCTGATCGCCACCGGCATTTGGCGCGGGCAACTGTTGACCGCACCGGCCGGTAACGGCGGCTTTGGCTACGACCCGATTTTCCAGCCCAACGGCATGCACTGCAGCGCCGCCGAACTGAGCGCGAGCGAAAAAGGCGCCATCAGTCATCGCGCCTTGGCGATTCAGAGCCTCAAGGCCCAACTGCTTGGCTGAATTTGGCGTCTATGTGCACCTGCCCTGGTGCGAGCGAAAGTGTCCGTATTGCGATTTTAACAGTCACGAACGTAGTGAGGGATTACCCGAAGACGCCTATGTCCAGGCCCTGATCCAGGACCTTAAACAGGACGCCGCTATTGCGGGGCGCCGGTCGGTCACCTCGGTGTTTTTCGGCGGCGGCACGCCCTCACTGTTCAGTGCACCCGCCATCGGTCGCATTATCCGCGCCATTGACGACGAGCTGGGGATCGCCGGCGACGCCGAGATCACCTTGGAAGCCAATCCAGGCTCCAGCGAGACCACGAAATTTGCCGGCTTCCGCGATGCCGGCGTGAACCGCCTGTCGCTGGGCATTCAGAGCTTCAATGCCGAGGCCCTCAGGGCCCTTGGGCGTATCCACGACCCGGCGCAGGCCCGGCGCGCCATCGCCGCCGCCCGGGCTGCTGGCTTTGACAATTTCAACATCGACTTGATGCACGGTCTACCGGGGCAACGCGTGACCGACGCCGAAGCGGATCTGGCCGAGGCTATCGGGCTTGGTCCCACGCACCTGTCCTGGTACCAGCTCACCATTGAGCCCAACACGGCCTTTTATTCAGCGCCACCGCCACTGCCGCCCGAAGACGACTTGGCCGACATTCAAGACATGGGGTGGGCGCTACTGGCCGCGCACGGGTTCGAGCACTACGAGGTATCGGCCTTTTGCCAGCCCGGCCGAGGCTCACGCCACAACCTGACCTACTGGGCCTTTGAAGACTATCTGGGCATCGGCGCCGGCGCCCACGGCAAGCTCAGCGATGGCGCCTGCATTAAACGCAGCCAGAAAACCCGCATGCCAGAGAGCTACATGCAAGGCCGCCCGCCGGCCTTCACGGCTGTACCCCGCGATGAGCTAGCGTTTCAGTTCATGTTGAATCGACTACGCCTGCGCAGCGGCAGCGAAGAGTCCGAGTTTGAACGCCAAACCGGCCAGCCGCTGGATTCGATCGCCAAGCCCCTGGCCAAGGCCCGCGAGCTCGGGCTGATGCACCCGGCGCGGTTACAAGCCACCGACCGCGGATGGCTGTTTCTGAACAGCCTGACGGCGCTATTTTTGCCGGACTAGACGGCCCGAAACAGCAGATCCCAAACGCCGTGACCCAGTTTTTCGCCGCGGGTTTGAAACTTGGTCACCGGGCGCCAATCCGGTTTCGGTGCATAACCCGCCACCGTGTTTTCGTAGCCGGGCGCTGCCTGCATCACATCCAGCATGTGCTCGGCATAGGGCTCCCAATCGGTCGCCATGTGCAGTACACCACCGACTTTAAGTTTGGCCCGCACGCGGGCGGCGAAATCGGGCTGCACGATACGGCGCTTGTGGTGGCGCTTTTTATGCCAGGGGTCGGGGAAATAGAGCTGGAACCGGTCCAGACTGGCGTCGGCAATGCACCGATCCAGCACGTCGATCCCGTCATCCTTAAACACACGCAGGTTCGTCACACCGGCTTCATCGGCTTGGGACAGCAAGCGACCCACGCCCGGCGGGTGAACTTCGATGCCGACAAATTGTGTGTCCGGTGCGTCCTGCGCCTGTTGCAGCAGCGACGCGCCCATACCGAACCCTAGCTCCAGCACCCGCGGCCCATCCGGCCATTCAATAGCGCCGTCTTCCAGATTCAGGCCAAAGGTCTTCCAGTGGTTTTCTAGGGCTTGGGTTTGCGCAGGTGTCATACGGCCGGCCCGCACCACAAAGGAGCGAATTCGGCGGTGCAGGGGATTGACGTCGTCGGTCATGGGATCCTTCACTGGTCGATAAGTGACTCAAATAAAAAAGCCGGCACACAAGGCGCCGGCTTCGGTCGTGACAGCGTAAGTTTAAGCTTCGAGGAAGCCTTCGCCCATGGCATCACGAATCTTTTTCATCGCGTTCTTTTCAAGCTGACGGATGCGCTCGGCGCTAACGCCGTATTTGTCCGCCAATTCATGCAGCGTGGACTTCTGGTCCAGCAACCAACGCTGGGTGATGATGTCCTGCGAACGATCGTCCAGCGCGCGCAAGGCGCTGTGCAGTGACTCGCGGCTATCCATGGTGCGATCAGCGGTCATCACGAGGCGCGCCGGGTCAGCCATCTTGTCTTCAAGGTACTGAGCCGGGGCCAGAGCCGGACCATCATCATCGTCGTCATAGCCATCGAAGGACATGTCGACACTGGTCAAACGCCCTTCCATCTGGCGAACCACGTCGGGCGTTACACCCAGCTCGTCAGCAACGGCGTCCACTTCCGCGGCCGTAAACCAGGCCAGCTTTTTCTTTTGGCCACGCAGGTTAAAGAACATTTTGCGCTGGGCTTTGGTGGTCGCGACTTTGACGATACGCCAGTTACGCAGGATGTATTCGTGCATCTCCGCTTTAATCCAATGCACAGCAAAGGACACCAAGCGGACCCCCATTTCAGGGTTGAAGCGGCGTACGGCTTTCATCAAACCGACGTTGCCTTCTTGGATCAGGTCAGCCTGGGGCAAACCGTAACCGGAATAGGAACGAGCAATGTGCACCACAAAGCGCAGGTGCGACATGACCAGTTGGCGAGCAGCCTCGACGTCCTCTTCGTAGTAAAGACGATCGGCCATTTCACGCTCTTCCTCGGCCGTCAAAATAGAGATGGCGCTGCAGGATTGGATGTAAGCGTCCAGGTTTTGGCCCGGAACCATTGAGTTGATCGGCGCTAAGCTTTTAGTAGCCATGGTTTCCTCTCGGAGTTGACCCTCGGTCCTTGAGGTAGTTAAGGATCATATACGACGAGTATATAGAGCGTGCCGGTGCTGTGAAAGTTCCGACTCGTTACCTTATGTAACTAATCCCGTGACCCCGGGGCTCCATTCGCCCCCTGGGGATCAGGAAAACGCAATGCTCTGGGTGCGGGCCGCCAAACGCGCGCCCAGGCCGCCCAAGGCCGTACCGACGACCAGAGGCAACAGCAAATCAAACCATCCGGCGCCAATGGCGCTACCGGTTTCACCATATAGTACCACCAGACGCGACAAGGGTGCCCCGACCAGCTCGGCGCCCAACCAGACAAAGCCTGCGGCCAAAAAGCCACCGCCGGCACCCTGCAATAACCCCATGTAAATAAACGGCCGGCGCGCATACCGCATGGTGCCACCCACCAGATCCACTAAGGCAATTTCAGCCCGGGCACGGGTCACTTCGATGCGGGTGGCCCCGGTGACCACCAACACAATCGCCGCCACCACCATCACCGCCAAGACCATCACCAGGCGTTGGCCCAGCACCAGTGCGTTGCGCATTTCCGCGCTAATGCCCTGATCCAAGCGTACAAATTCGACCCGGGGGTCACCCTCAAGCCGCAGCGCCAGCTCCCGGGAAACACCGGCCTCGGTGTCCGGCGCCAGCAGCACCCGCAGCACATCCGGCAGCGGGTTGGTATCAAAGGCCCCCGCCAGCTCGGTCAGCCCGGCCAGCTCGCTGAGGGCTTGTAGGCCACGATCCGCGGTCACCAGTTCAACCAAGAACACCCCTTCCTCGGCGTTAATCTCGTCCGCCAATCCTTCGAGGGCCGCTTCGTCGGCGTCTTTTTGCAGGAACACCGATATCCCCGGCGTCAGGGCCTCGGCCGGAATCAATAGATCCAGGCCCCGCAGCGCGACCCAGGACACACCGGGCAGCGCCAGCATAATGGCCATCACCAGAACGCCGGCGCTGTGACGCACGGGGTCTTTACGCAACCGCCACAGGGCGTCCAGCAGGGCTTCCCAGTGGGCGTGATAACCGCCATGAATACTGACGCTCATTGACCCTCCACCAAGCGGCCGCCGTCCAAGCGCAACACACGGAATGGCTGGCTTTCGACCAGCGCCTGCTCGTGGGTTGCAATCAACACCGTGACCCCATGGTTACGGAACTGGGTAAACAGCTTCATGATTTTTTTCGACAAGTCCGGGTCCAGATTGCCGGTGGGCTCGTCCGCCAACAGCAGTGCCGGGCGATGCACCACAGCACGTGCAATGCCCACGCGCTGACGCTGACCACTGGACAGCGCGCTGGGCAAGATCCCGGCCAGTTCGGTCAAGTCGACCTGTTGCAACGCCGCTTCAACCCGGTGCGGAATGGCCTTGCGGTCAAAGCCTGAGGCCTGCAATGGCAGCGCGACGTTATCGTACACCGACCGGTCCATCAGCAACTGCGGGTCTTGGAAAACCACGCCCACTTTGCGGCGATAAATCGGCAGTTGCTCCGGCGTCAGTCGGCGCAGGTCAAAATTTCCGACCAACACCCGGCCTTCGGACGGCGCCTCTAAGCAGATCAGCTGACGCAGCAATGTCGACTTCCCGGCCCCGCTGTGTCCGACCAAAAACGACATCTCGCCCGGGTCCAAACGAAAGCTGACGTCATCCAGCGCCACCCGGGCGCCATAACGTTTGCTGACGTTTTGAAATTCGATCATCTACGCGCTCGCCGGCTCAAACAGGGCATCGACAAAGGCTTGGGCCGCAAAGGGCTGCAAGTCATCAATGCCCTCGCCAACGCCGATGTAGCGAATAGGAATGCCAAATTTAAGGGCAATGGCAAAGGCCACTCCCCCCTTCGCCGTGCCATCGAGTTTCGTAAGCACGATGCCGGTCACGCCGACCGCCTGGGTGAAGAGCTCGGCCTGAGAGATCGCGTTCTGACCAGTCCCCGCGTCGAGCACTAACAGCACTTCATGCGGCGCCGATTCATCCTGCTTTTTGAGCACGCGGACGACCTTGGACAGCTCGTCCATCAGGTGGTCTTTGTTTTGCAGCCGCCCCGCGGTGTCCGCGAGCAAAATGTCCTGGGACTTGGCGCGGGCGCTGGCGAAGGCATCAAATATGACCGACGCGCTGTCGGCGCCGGTGTCCTGGGCGATCACGGGCACATCCGCGCGCTCCGCCCATGCCTTGAGCTGCTCAACCGCCGCCGCACGGAAGGTGTCGCCGGCGGCCAAGGTCACCGAACGCCCCTGAGATTTGTGCTGAGCGGCTAGCTTGCCCAGCGTGGTGGTTTTACCGGCGCCGTTGATACCCACCATCATCACCACGTTGGTGCCCTCGCCCGGCTCAAAGGCCGCTTCGCAGGGGGCGATAATGTCCAGCAACACGGCCTTCAACCCGTCGCGAATGCCGTCACCCTTGAGGCCCTCGCTTTTGACCCGTGCGCGCAGCCGGTCCATCACTTCCGTCGTCGCCTGCATCCCCAGATCCGAAGTCAGCAGGATTTCTTCGAGTTCTTCTTCGAGCTCCTCGGTGAACTCACCCTGCAGCACTGAGCCCAGCCCGGCAAAGGCGCCGCGAGTACGTGAGAGGCCGCTTTTCAGGCGCTCGCTCAGGCTGACGGACGGCTTTGACTGAACGACCGCTTGTACGGGCGCCTCGGTGGCAGCAGGTGCTGTTGTAGAGACGGGTGCATCGGGCGCCAGTTCGGGCTCTGGGTCCACCGGAGCCGGCGTCTTCTGCACCGGGTCCGCTGCAGGCGCGCGGCGCTCTACCGGTTTTGCTGACGATTGTTTAGCCGGTTTATTTGACGCGGGCTTCGTCGCCTCGTCGCCCGGCGCGTCCATTTTCTTGCTAGCACGGGCAATCAACGCCACGACCAATACGCCGGCCACCAAGCCGACCGCATAAGGCCAACCCTGTTCGACCAGCAACACCCAAGATTCCAAAAGCAGCTCCCCTAATTTTGTGCGCACGCATGTTATCATTTTCCAGTGAAACCGCAGTCGAAATCGAAATCGAGCACAGAGGCCGAACCGACCACCGGGGCTTCCAACAGCACGCTACGCAATTTAAAGGCCGATCGCAGAACCCTGTGGGTCATGATCCCGGTCTTGATGGGCATGATTTTGCTGCTGCAATTAAGCGCGCCCAAACCATCCAGCCTCCCCACCGCCGCCAGTCACGCACGCTGGCTCAGCAGCGACGACACACCCAGTGTCAGCCTGGCCTTTGACGACGCCTCCGCGCTGGTCAGCTGGGCCGGCAGCGCCTTAGCCGGCCGAGCCTGGACCACGCGCACCATGGACGACACCCTGTGGGTACGCATCCCCGGCGACACCGCCTGGATCGACGAAAACTGGCCCGGACAACCCCGAGCCGTTGCCGCCATCGGCCAGATTGCACTGCCGCGCTGGGACCGGCTGGTCAACAAAACCCAAGGCCAAGATGTGGCCAGCATGCGAACCCAGCCGGACTTTGCGTTTCAGGCGCTGGCCGCGCGCTACCAAGGCGCCCTCGCCCGAACACCCGATGCCGACCCGGCCACGGTCTTCGCCGGCATTCGCCATGCCTTGGCCGACGAGCTTACCCGCGCACTGGATACCCCCAACACCGCACTGCCCTTGCTGGAGCGCATGGCGCTGGAAAACCTTGCGCCGGATTGGCACCTAAGGCTGGCAAACCAAATCACCCCAATCACCTTTGACGAGTTCAGCGCGTGGCAAAACCAATAAACCTTCGCATCATCGCCGGCACCCACCGCGGCAGGCGCATCCAGGTTCCCGAGCGCGAGGGGCTGCGTCCGACACCCAGCCGGGTGCGCGAGACCCTGTTTAACTGGCTGCAGGGGTGGATCGAGGGCGCCCGTGTGCTCGACGCCTTCGCCGGTTCAGGGGCCCTTGGCCTTGAGGCCCTGTCCCGGGGCGCCAGCCACCTGGACGCGATTGAACAGGACCCCGCACTGGCACAGGCACTCGCCAACACACTGACCGAGTGGGGCCTTGGCAACGGACAAGCGCATCGCGGCAGCGGCCTAACGGCCCCATTATCAGGCCCCTACGACCTCGTGTTCTTAGACCCGCCCTTTGGCAAGGGTCTGCTGGCACCGGCCTTGGCGCGCATTCGCGAACACCTGTCAGACGACTGCCTGGTCGCCATTGAGCATGAGCCCAACTGGGCACTGCCCGACGGCTGGACAGTACTCAAAGCCACCAAAGCCGGCCAAGAGCACTTGAAATTGGTTGAGCCGGCGTGAGCTATCAGCGGCCCTGGTGGATGACCAACCCACACCTTCAGTCAATTATCCCCACCCGCGCGCGCCGGGTTCGCTTGCCCCAACGCACACGCGCATGCATCCAGACCCGCGACAACGATCAGCTGTGGGTGGACCAACTGGACGATAAGCGCGGACCCGTTGTGATCATCCTTCACGGCCTGGGTGGCAATTCAG
>CAKZQE010000245.1 GCA_937139465.1 uncultured Gammaproteobacteria bacterium | reverse complement strand
AGAATCCCCATGCTGGTCATGCTCGATAATTACGACTCCTTTACCTACAACCTGGTCCAGGACTTTCAGGAGCTCGGCGTCGAGGTCAAGGTGCTACGCAACGACGAGACCAGCGTTGACGAGGTGTTGGCGCTGGACCCCGCTCAGGTCGTGATTAGCCCTGGTCCATGCACCCCGAACGAAGCGGGTATCTCGGTCGAGCTGATTCGTGCATGCGCCGGTCGCATTCCAACCCTGGGGGTGTGCTTGGGTCATCAGTCCATGGCCGCGGCGTATGGCGCCCGTATCGTGCGCGCGCCGACCATTATGCACGGCAAGACCTCGGCCATTGAACATGACGGTCAGGGTGTGTTTTCAAATTTGAATCACCCGCTGACCGTAACGCGCTATCACTCGCTGGTGATCGACCCGGACACCTTGCCAGAACAGTTCGAAGTGACCTCCTATTCGGTCGTCGATGGCGAGCGTGAATGCATCATGGGTATTCGTGATCGCAAACTGGGGCTTGAAGGCGTCCAGTTCCACCCCGAGTCTATCCTCTCGGAACAAGGGCACGAGATGCTCGATAACTTTTTAAAGCGAGCCTAAGTCGATGATTCAAGCTGCACTGAAACAGGTCATGAGCCGCCAGGACCTGACCCGGGAAGACATGGTCAGGGTTATGCGCGAGATCATGACCGGCCAATGCACCGACGCCCAGATTGGTGGTTTTTTGGTGGCGCTGGCCATGAAAGGCGAAACGGTGGATGAAATCACCGCGGCCGCCGAGGTCATGCGTGACCTCTCGTCCAAAGTTGGGGTCGCCGGTGATCACCTCGTTGACACCTGCGGCACAGGCGGGGATGGCTCCTCGCTGTTTAATGTCTCAACCGCCAGCGCGTTTGTCGCAGCGGCCGCCGGGGCACAGGTCGCCAAGCATGGCAATCGCTCGGTTTCCAGCACCACAGGCAGCGCCGATTTGCTTGAGCACGTTGGTGTGCGGCTTGATTTGTCCGCCGATCAGGTCAAGACCTGTGTCGATCGCCTCGGCGTCGGCTTTATGTTTGCCCCCACCCACCACAGCGCCATGAAGCACGCCATTGGCCCGCGCCGGGAAATGGCCGTGCGCACCCTGTTTAATTTGCTGGGGCCGCTAACCAACCCCGCGGGTGCCCCGAATCAGGTGCTAGGCGTATTCAGCGCCGATTGGGTAGAGCCCATGGCCCATGTCCTCAAAGCCCTCGGCTCGCGCCACGTGATGGTGGTGCACTCCGAGGACGGTTTGGACGAAATATCGATCGCCAGCCCGACCTTGGTCGCCGAGCTAAAGGACGGTGAGGTCACCACCTGGCGCCTGAACCCGGCGGACTACGAAGCCGAGGGCAGCCTGAGTGACCTTGGCGTGCGCGATGTCGCCGAAAGCCATCGCTTGGTTATGAATGCCCTCAATGGCGTGCCCGGTCCGGAGGCCAACATCGTGGCGTTGAACGCCGGCGCCGCGATCTACGTCAGCGGCCTGGCCGCGACCATGGCCGAGGGCGTTGCCAAAGCGCGAGCGGTGATGGGATCCAGCGAAGCCGCCCAGCGACTATCGGCCCTTGCTGCACTGACTCAGGAACTTTAATGACCATTCTCGACACCATCATGGCTCGCAAGGCCGACGAAGTTCAGGCCCTGAAAGCTCAGGTCAGCGAAGCCGAGCTGCATCAACGCGCGACGACGCAAACGCCCCGGGGTTTTGAGGCGGCGCTGGCGGCCAAGGCCGCCGCCGGGCGCAGCGCGGTGATCGCTGAGATCAAGCGTGCTAGCCCGTCCAAGGGCATCATCCGGGAGGACTTCCAGCCTGCTGTGCATGCCCGCCAATACCAAGACGGCGGTGCGGCCTGTTTGTCAGTGCTGACCGATAAGGACTTCTTTCAAGGGGCGGACGAGTACTTGCTGGCTGCCCGCGCCGCCTGTGATTTGCCGGTATTGCGCAAAGACTTCGTCTGCGACACCTATCAGGTGGTCGAAGCAGCGGCCCTCGGCGCCGACTGTGTGTTGTTGATCATGGCGGTGCTGGACGACGTTCAGGCCCGCGAGCTGCAACAGTGCGCGACGGACCTGGGTCTGGATACGCTGGTCGAGGTGCACGACGGCCATGAACTGGACCGTGCCTTGGCGCTGGACTCGGGCATCCTTGGGATCAACAACCGAGACCTGCGCACATTCGAGACCCGCCTTCAGACCACCATCGATTTACTGCCGCGCATCCCGCCGCAACGGTTTGTGGTCACCGAGTCGGGCATTTTGACCGCGGACGATGTGGCCTTTATGCACCAGCATGACCTCCGCGGCTTCCTGGTCGGGGAGGCTTTCATGCGTGATGACGACCCAGGGCGCGCGCTGGCACGGTTGTTTTTCTCATGACGGGTGCAGTGATGGGTTTACTCGTTGTCGGCGTGGTTATCATCGCGGCGCTGGCGTGGGTGGCCCGGCGCGAATTGGCCAAGGTCAAAGCCCAAGACGATGCGAAAGCCGCGGCTCATCGTGCGCGCATGGAAAACTTACAGGTCAGCGTCGACGCTATCGCCCGGGCTGTGGTGGCCGAACAGTGCGACGTCAGCGAGGGGAGCCTGCGCCTGAAGCCGCTATTGGACGCGGTCGACCAAAACTGGACGCAGCGCAGTGACTTGCGCGCGATTCTTGAGCTCGCCGAGGCCCTGGATGATCAGCCGATCAAAGAAGCCCGCGCGGCCCTGGAAAAGCAAGAGCGTATGCGATTGGATTTGGCACGGATGAAGCTCGAAGCCGAGCACGGACCCGGGGTTCGTTCAGCCTGTGCCGTGTTGGTGCGCGGCGACGCCTAGTCCGCAGTCAGCGCGGCCTTGAGTGATCTGATTCGCGCCGCATTGACGCCGAAATCGCTGACCCCGACGCGCGACCGGGAGCGGGCGTTGATCTGGTATGCGCCGCTGTCCTCGGACACCCGCACAACAACGTCATCGACAAAACCGAACAGGCGCGAACGCGATTCAAACTGAAAATCAGAGCCGGTATGACTGACCAGCACCCAGCCTTGCTGGTCGGCAAATGCCAAAACCGCAGCGCTCGGGTCTGTCGTGGTCTGCCATGGGCGCACGTCGCTATAAGCCCCGTTGTGGGCGTCCGTAACCGCTTGGGTGATCGCCAGCGGGTTTTCCGCCTGGGGAGCGTCGATCAGCACGACCGGCGGTGTCACACGGGTCATGACGTCCGCGACCGGCGGCAACTTCAGTGCTTTAAGCACCATGGGCGCCACCAATAGCAACGGCACCACGCCCACAAGCCCAACCAGGCTGACACGGGTCACCCATAGGCCCAATCCGGCGGCGCACACGACACCCAGCGCAAACAGCAGCAGGCCGGCACGGTAAGGGAGACCGATCCTGACCATCAGCGGGCCCGCCACACAGGCTGTCAGGGCGATGATTAAGCCGATTTTTGCCACGGGTTACTCATGGTCAGTTCAATCACACTGCGTGCGTCCACGGGCTTACTAAACAGATAGCCCTGGCCGTAGTCACAGCCCTCAAGGCGCAGCAGCATCAGCTGCTCGGCGGTTTCGATACCCTCAGCGACCACTTTGATGTTCATGCTTTGGGCAATTTGAACGATGGCGCGGTTGATCGCGCGGTCGTTTTGGTCCGTCGCCAAATCGGTAACGAAGGAGCGGTCAATTTTCAGGGCCCGCAATTTAAAGCGCTTCAAACGTCCCAGGGACGAATAGCCGGTGCCAAAGTCATCAATCGCGGCGGTGACACCAATGGCACTCAGTCGATCCAGCGCCGCCTCGGCCTGAGCGGGTTGCTCCAGGGTGGCATCTTCGGTGATCTCTAGCGTCAGCAGTCTGGGGTTCATGCCGCTCTCGAACAGCATTTGCTGAACGCGCGCCACCAAGCCGGAATCACTGAACTGCTCGGGCGTGACGTTAACGTTCATGCGCAACTCATGCCCAAGGCGTTGCCACGCATGGCCCTGGCGACACGCGGTCGTCAATACCCAGTCTCCAAGCGCCAACACCTGCCCGCTTTCCCGGGCAATTTTTAAAATTTGCGGCGGCGGTATCATGCCCAGAGTGGGGTGTTGCCAGCGCATCAGTGCTTCTGCACCAACCACAGAGCCGGTTAAACTGTCGACCTGTGGTTGGTAATACAGCACCAGTTCGTTGCGATCCAGGGCT
>CAKZQE010000244.1 GCA_937139465.1 uncultured Gammaproteobacteria bacterium | reverse complement strand
AGCGTATCGAGCAGCTTCGGCTTCGATAAAGATGGGAATTCCATCCGATGCATCAAGGACGCGGCGACCGCTTCCGCTAGCGTTTCAGCAGCGGCGTCGAGCTAACCACCAAGCCATTGATGTCCCCGGCCATGTAATGGCCGGGATCGATGGCAACGCCGGCAAAGCGCAACGGAACTTGGCTCTGACCGGCACCCAATTTTTCGGTTTTCATGGGGTGCGTATTAAGCGCGTACACCGCGATGGGCATCGCTTCGATCTGAACTGCATCACGAATACAGCCGTTTATCACAATCGCTTCCCACCCGTTATCAACGGCTTTCTGAGCCAGCTGATCGCCGAGCATCGCCCGGCGTAACGATCCGCCACCGTCAACCACCAAAACACGACCGTCGCCCGGTTCGGCCACCCACTGCCGGACCAGTGAATTGTCCTCAAAGGCCGCGATGGTAACGACTTCACCGTGAAAACAGTCATGCCCACCAAAGCTCGCGAACCCAGGGTCGAGGACGCTCAGCGCGCCCTCGAACTGATCACACAAGTCCGGTGTTAAGTCGTCGTGACGATTCATGCGTTTTCCGCCAGGTGGAACCACGTTTCCAGCACGCTATCGGGGTTCAAGGAAACGGAATCGATGCCCTCATTCATCAGCCACTGGGCGAAATCCAAGTGATCCGAGGGGCCCTGGCCGCAAATGCCAACGTACTTGCCCGCCGCTTTCGCCGATTGGATGGCGCGCGACAGCAGGAACTTCACAGCCTCGTTGCGTTCATCGAACTTTTCGGCGATCAGCCCAGAATCACGGTCCAGACCCAGAGTTAGCTGAGTCAGGTCATTGGAGCCAATGCTGAAACCATCGAAGTACTCAAGGAACTGATCCGCCAAAATTGCGTTGGAGGGCAGCTCGCACATCATGATGACCTTGAGGCCGTCCTCACCGCGCTTGAGCCCATTTTCGGCCAACAGCTCCGTCACCTGCTTCGCTTCGTCGAGGTTACGGACAAAGGGCACCATCACCTCCACATTGGTCAATCCCATGACGTTGCGGACTTTTTTCAGCGCTTCGCATTCCAGCTCGAAACAGGGGCGGAAGCCTTCGTCGATGTAGCGCGATGCACCGCGGAAACCCAACATGGGGTTTTCTTCTTCCGGCTCGTAGCGGCTACCGCCAATCAGGTTGCGGTATTCGTTTGATTTAAAGTCCGACATCCGAACGATCACACGCTCGCCGGCAAACGCCGCTGCCAGCGTTGAAATACCCTCGGCCAATTTGTCGATGTAGAAACTCACCGGATCGGCATAGCCACTGATACGGTCAGCGATCGAGTTACGTAGGTCACTCGGTAGCTTGTCAAATTCCAGCAAGGCCTGCGGGTGAATGCCAATCATGCGGTTGATGATGAATTCTAGCCGCGCCAAGCCAATGCCCGCGTTAGGCAGACCCGCAAAGGCGAAGGCCCGATCAGGGTTACCCACATTCATCATGATCTTGAAGGGCAGCTCAGGCATCTCGGCGATGTTGCGCTTCAGGTGGTCAAATTCCAGCAGGCCTTCGTAAACAAAGCCCGTATCGCCCTCGGCACAGCTCACCGTGACATCAGTGCCGGTACTCAGCCGGTGGGTTGCGTCACCGGCCCCCACCACCGCAGGGATACCCAGTTCCCGGGCAATAATCGCGGCGTGGCAGGTACGACCACCACGGTTGGTGACGATCGCACTCGCCCGCTTCATCACCGGCTCCCAGTCCGGGTCCGTCATGTCTGTGACCAGGACATCACCCTCTTCGACCTGATCCATTTCATCAATACTGCCCAAGACCTTGACCGGCCCACGACCGATTTTTTGGCCGATGGCGCGACCCTCGACCAACACCTTGCCCTCGCCCTTAAGCACGTAGCTTTCCATCACGTTGGCATCGGCCCGGCTCTGAACGGTTTCCGGACGCGCTTGGACGATGTAGAGCAGCCC
>CAKZQE010000243.1 GCA_937139465.1 uncultured Gammaproteobacteria bacterium | reverse complement strand
GGTGGGTTTCATGCCCGCCGGCGTGCGGAAACAGCGCGGCATCTAAGGCCTGACGCTTGATGATTTGATTCGGGTGCGCTGCAAGAAAACTCAGCAGCTCCAGCTCGCGGGTCGACAAGGTGAACAGCACGCGCTGGGTTGTCCGGCAACACACGTTGCCGGCTTTCGGGTCCAGCTCCCAGTGCGCGTGCGCAACGGGGGCCATCAAGAGGCGCGTGGTGCTCTGCGCCCAGATTTCGTCCTCGTGGACGGCGCCGTGTAGAACGTGATCGGCGCCTGCTGCCAGAGCGGAGCAGCGGTCGGCACTGTTCGCTTTATCCAGGTGCACCACCATCGCCCCTGTGTAGTGCTGACGGATTGTCTTGAGGGCGCAGGTCAGGCTGTCGTCAATCCGCTTTGCCGATATCACCACTGCCTGCGGCGGGTCATCGGTTGTCGTCAGCTTGGCGAGATCGTCCAGTGTTTCCGCTGTCGGCGGATGGATGCGTGAGGGTGAGGCCAGCGTTAATTGAGTCTGCGATTCTAAATAAGCGATGGTGCGCGGCATTCAATTCCCTTGGGCCGGTTTTACGTATGCGGAAAGTGTAGACTACCTACAGCAAGGTCATCGTATTTTTGGCGACTATTTTTGTATTTTGGCGTTACATCTGTTTTTCTCATGCGTAGTAAACCCCTGATTCTTGTCGTTTTATGACCTAGCTCAAATGGTATAACTCGATGCTTGTTACCCCATGGTCCAAGACTATAATTTAGGGTTAGAAATGCCCTGCCGGAAAACCGGCCTTTGCAAGCTCAGGATGACTATGAACAAGCCCGTCGCGCCCTCTGCCACCCGCCGTGTCCGCATCAATGTTGAGCCGTTAGAACAGCGAATTCTGCTGTCGGCGGATCTGTTGCCGTGGGTTACGACCGATCAGGTTGAGGGCATTGAAGCCAGACTTGAAAGTCTGCCGGACGGGGTGTTGGTGGCGCGTGATGATGATGCCCAGTTGGTCGACGTCAGTGCTCGGTGGAGCGAACGCGCCGAGTTGGTGTTGGTCGACGCCAACGCCGGTGACCTAGGGCGGCTAACGGACTTGCTAGAGGCGGCGGGGTATCGCCAGGACGGTCCGCAGCAGTATGCGTTCTACGACGGCTTGGACGAGGCCGTGGCCTTGATCGAGGGGCATCGTGACCTCGATGGCTTGCACTGGATTGCCCACGGTAGCGAAGCGGGTATGGCGCTGAGTGACACCTTGTTGAGCGTCCAGACGCTGGAAAAAGAACCTGAATTAATTGCAGCGATCGAGGGCGCGCTCGGTGCCGACGCCGATTTGATGCTGTACGGCTGTGATTTGGGCCGGGGCGAGCTGCCAAAGACCCTGGCGCGCTTGACCGGCGCCGATGTGGCGTCTTCGTTGGGGCTGACGGGCGATGGGGAGGGTGCGGATTATGTGCTCGAGCGTCACGACGGCGAAATCGAGACCGCGGCGCTGGACCTTGAAGGGGCTGGTTTGTTGCTGTCAGCCACGGCATCCCCGTCTGAGGCCCTTGCAGATTTGATCTCAGGCACGACCGAGCGTGATGCCTTTATTGCCGGCCTGTCTGCGCCTTTTCAAGCAGGCGGTCACCTTGAAGACTTCACCATTGCGGACGCGTCGGCGGGTACCTGGACCTACACTAACGGCACCACGGTCACAGGCTTTGAGCCGCTCGATTTGCTGGTGTCGCGCGACATCGATGGGTTGTTGGGTCTCGCCGCAAGCGCAACCTGGAACGTGGCACGGACTGCGTTAGCCGCCCAGGCGGCGAATTCCCTGGCGGCTGAAGCGACTGCGCCGACGACCCGCGGCGGCTGGGTCACCGCCCTGGATGACTTGACGCTGGGGGCGAAGCAGTCGTTGCTGCAGGGCTTTGCGTCGGAGTTGGGCCGCATGGGTGTGGCCAATAGTGATTTTACGACCGAGTTGTCCTCGCTACTCGGTGAGTCCGGGGTCACATCCGGTTTGAGTTCGGATGCCACAACCAAGGCCAGCCAACTCGAAGCCCTGACCGGTCGGGTCGGGTCGCTGTTTTCGTCATCGCAGATGACGCTTAGCTATGACAACAGCGACCAGCCAAGCATGACCTGGCAGTTGAAGCTCGACGGTCGTTACTCTGCAGCGCCGGCGGCAGCGATCCCGGCGGATTATGCTGTTTTAGGTTTGGATGCTTTAGCTGGTTTGGCCACCCAGCAATCAGGTGAGCTAAGCGTGTCTGCGTCGCTGCCTATGGGGCTTGCGACGGCGACTGCGGGTGATGCCCACTACGCGTTACAAACCCAATACACCGCCGTCACCGGCGCCGAGCATGCCGTCTTTGACAAGGCCGGTTTGGCAATCGACCCGGCGCTTGAGTTGGGTGGTGTTCGTCTGTTTTCCAGTGCCAGCAGTGGTGGCAATTCCGCCTGGTTTGCCAAGCTGCCCCTGGTCTTTGCCGATGCTGATTTGGCGGCGGCAAACCTAACCCAGTTGGGCACCTCCGATCTGGGTTCCCGCTTCAATGGTGACTACTTGATTGGCGCGTCCAGTAGCACCAATGCGCCCACGTTCACCTTCGATGCCGACCAGATTATTGGCACCAGTACCGCCATTACGGAAGCCAGAAGCTACCTTGACAGTGATTGGCTGAAAAACAGTGAGAACGGCAATACACCGCACCTAACCTTGGCAGCGCGTGCGATGCCAAGCGCACACCCTGTGGGTGATGCCGGCATGTCGTTGTTGGGCCTGCTCCGGGCGCAGCTCGATGTGGCCGAGCCTTACAACACCACAACGTTCGCCAAAGCGAGCGTCATCGCCGGCGCCAGTGCGGATCAGATCCCTGACCATCAACTGCCGTTGTTGCGTGTGGGTGCGGTGGCGGCGTTGGATGACACCGACACCACCAGCGGACTTCGTACACTGCCCGAACTGGCGGGCATTGGTCGCGGTGATGGACCCTTGGCGCGGGCGCTGGGCGACTTAAATGACCGCATTGCGCAGCTCTGGACGGACGGCGATACGCTGGACTCGACGGCCATGGCGGCCTTGGCAACGGCGGCGTCGTTGAGCGATTCCGAACTGTTGGGTGTCGGCCTTGGGGACTTTGATTCTGATCTGACTGCATGGGCGAGTCCGGCTGCGTCGCTGACCTTAGCGTATGGCGGGTCGACGTTATCGCTCGACATGACCGAAGTGCAGGTCGAGCGCATGCCGTCCGTCCGTGCGTCGCTGGACGAAATTGCCTTGTTCGAAGGGC
>CAKZQE010000242.1 GCA_937139465.1 uncultured Gammaproteobacteria bacterium | reverse complement strand
AAGCGAATTCTGGGACAGCGCGGGCCCTTCGACGGCGACGACCTGCCCGACATTATTTTGCAAACGCCGCACGCCGCACGGTTTGTCGCAACCCGGCTCTATCACGAATTTATCAGCAGCCAAGCGCCGCCGGAGAGGGCCATCGATGACTTCGCCGACGCCTTTCGAGCGACCGGCTACCGGATCGATGCGTTGCTAAAAGTGATGCTTCGCTCGGCCTATTTTTGGGATCCGGCACACCAGGGCATGGGTGTGAAAAGCCCCGCCGAATACGTGGTTGGCACGGTGCGATCGACTCAAACCAATTCGGCCTCGCTCGCCCAGTTAGTGTCCGCGATACAAGCGCAGGGGCAAAACCTACTGGACCCACCAGACGTCAGCGGCTACGACGGTGGCATTGAGTGGCTGTCGCCCGAATACTTGATCGAGCGCCAACGCTTTTCCGAGGCTTATCAGCAGCGGTGGCTGAATCCGCGGACGGAGGGCATGGATGACACCATGACCATGGCCGGCACCGACACGCTGCGCGTCATGCTAGGGGGCGAAGCCTACCAGGGGCCGCCGGAGTTTCAGGTCAGCGTTAAACACAGTGCTGGCACCTGGTACAGCGAGACCTATGCCGTCGGGCATGCGCGCGATACCGAGCGCCTCGGCCGCTACAAAGACAAGAGCGCCATCGAATACTCGCCCGTCACCCTGGCGGTCCCGGCTGATCTGCGCGACGTCGAACGCATCAGCGTGCGTTTTGTCCGCGACGCGGCTGGCAACGGCGGTGATCGCAACCTGTTTGTGGCTGGGGTCGATTACCGCGGCCAGCAGGCCAGCTCAACCGCAGGCGTTCAGGCGCCCGGCTGCCGCAACGACCAAGACGGGGCGAAACGCCGCCCCGGATTTCTGTATTGCTCGGGCGAGCTCAGATTTGACTGGTCGCGCCCAGACGCGCAGTCCACCGAAGCCGCGGTGGCTATACCTGGCGCGCTCAACACGCGGGAATGGGTGCTGGGCTGGATGAACGACGAGAACGACCGCTGGCGCTCGATCAACATGATGTTTGACGGCTTGGAATTTCAGGGGCGGGAGTGGGACTTCTTCGGTTTCCGGTATGAAATCAGTGACCAAGGTGAACGCCAGCTTCGCCTATCGGCTCGGGACTGCATACCCGACTGCCTAGCGCGCTGGCCCGCGACGGCGTGGAAAGACAAGGCCGGGGTTCCCAGCATCAGCGTGCCGTTTCGGGCGATGAACGAATGGTCAATGAAACACTACAGCGGCCTGGGCCGTGACGACCGCGAGCTCGTCAAAGCACTGATCGCGCTGGCGCCCCTGACCCCAAGCCTGCTCAATCGCCCCCGCGAGGACCGTTACCCCGAGCGCACGACGTTTTGGTTATCCGAACTCGACACCTTCGCCACACAGTCCCAGGCCCGGCGCTGGCGCCGAGACCAAGACCCGGTGCTGCAAGAACTCGGCAGTGCGACCGACGCCGATGCTGGCATGGCCATGGGCATCATGATGGCGGCGGCCAGCGAACCCTATGTACCGGCGACTGGACTGAAGTCGAGCGCGCAGTGGGAGGCATCAGCGGCATCACTGGGCGGTCTGGATTGGGCCCTTGCGACACCGACACCCGTTCAGAGCTATGCTGATGTACTGATCAGCTCGGCGTATTACCTGAGGTAGCCATGGACCGACGCAGCCTATTACGACTAACCGCTGGCATGGCGGCCGGGGCAATGCTCGCCCCATCGTCGCTGGCGAGAACCCACAAGACTCTGGTGTTGTTGCACCTCAAGGGCGCCAACGACGGCCTCAACACCCTGGCGCCCTTCGAGTCCGATGACTACCACCGGATTCGGCCCACCATCGGGCTGAAGTCGGGCGATATCGTGGGCGTTGGGGATTCCTCACAGGGCCCACTGGGCCTGCATCAGGCCATGGGCGCACTGGCGGATCTGCTGTCGGACGATGTCGCGCTTGTTCAGGGCATGGGCTATCCGCAGCAAAATCGCTCGCACTTTAAATCGATTCAGCTCTGGGAAACCGGCAGCGATGGACGCCGCGCCAATCGGTCCGGATGGGTCACCCAGTCCGTGGAACAGGCCTTCCCCGACCTTCAGATTCACGGCGTTAGTCTTGAGGGTAGCCTTGGGCTCTTTACGGAAGGCAATGGCACCTACTTATCCATGGCGCGCCTTAACCAAATGCGAGATCTCAAAGCCAGCGAGGTGGCTGCAACGACCAACCCACTGCTGCAGATGGTCAACCAACGCAACAACGATTTGTCCCGCGCCTCGGCCGAACTTGAACGCCGGCTGGGCAGCGTCCAGTCATTCCGCCCCGCGGTCAAAATGCCCTGGGGCGAATTATCCGCCCAGCTGTCGGACGTCCTCAGGCTAATTGAAGCGGATGCGGGCATACCCGTGCTGCACGTTCAGTTGGATGGCTTCGATACCCACGAGAACCAACCCAACCGCCAAGCGCGGCTTTTGGGTGAGCTAACCCAGTGCCTGATCGCGTTTCGGCGCAACCTTATTGCGATGGGGCGATGGGACGACACCTTGCTGACGACCTATGCCGAATTCGGACGGCGGGCGGGCGAGAACGGGTCTCGGGGCACCGACCACGGCACCGCGAACGTTCACCTGACAATGGGCGGTCGGGTCAACCCGGGGCTGTACGGCGAGCACCCCGACCTCGGCGCACTGGTCGATGGCGATATGCAGCATTCGATGGATTACCGGGCCGTTTATCAGGCCATTTGTGCCAACTGGTGGCAGCTGCGATCAACACCGTGGGCCGCGTTTTCCGACCCTCGTCTAGCAACCCTATTGCGCGGGTGAACTGGCGGCGTAGCCAAACCGGACGCCCCACCGCGCACGCCTTGCCCTAAGTCAAACCCGGGGCCAACACACCTTCGCCGCGAAGCCGGCGCCGCTAGACTCCAGCGCATGACGGAATGGATTGAAAATGCCTCGACGGGGCAAGTCTCGGTGCTACTGGGGGCCATCGCGGGCCTTGGTTTCGGCGCATTGGCACAGCAAAGCAAATTTTGCCTACGGGCCGCCTGTATCGAATTTTGGCGCGGTGACCTGGGCCCTAAATTTGCGATCTGGCTGTTGGCGTTCTCGGCTGCACTGATCGCCACCCAGTTGCTGATCTTAGGCGGCCAGCTTGATACCGGCAGCATCCGCCAACTCACCACCACCGGCAGTTTGTCCGGGGCTATTTTGGGCGGCAGTTTATTCGGCTGGGGCATGGTGATGGCGCGGGGGTGCGCCAGTCGGCTGTTGGTGCTGTCGGCCACGGGCAATCAACGCGCCCTGGTGGCTGGTTTGGTGGTCACCTTGATCTCACAAGCCACCCTGCGCGGTGGTTTGTCGCCGCTTCGGGAATGGCTCGGCGGGCTGTGGCTGGTCGATGCCAGCCTGCGCAACTTGGCTGACTGGTTACCGGTTGGGGCACCGTTGGCCGCCGGGGTCGCGTTGCTGATGGGCGGAATTGCCCTGGGACGGCGCCACGGCACGGCCCTCTGGCCGGCACTGGCCGCTGTGGGCGTTGGCCTTTGCATTGCACTGGGCTGGGGTTTGACGGCGTGGCATGCGGGCTGGTCATTTGACATCGTCGCGGTCAAGAGCGTCAGTTTCACCGGGCCGTCGGCGGACACCCTGATGGGCGTCATCAATCTGCCGAGCCTGCCACTGTCGTTCGATATCGGCATCGTGATGGGGGTCTTTGCCGGGTCGATGCTCGCGGCCCTCGCTACCGGGCAGTTCAAACTCCAATCCTTCACCGAACAAACCGGGCTGAGCCGCTATTTGCTGGGTGCCTGCCTGATGGGCTTTGGCGGCATGCTGGCCGGCGGCTGCGCCGTCGGCGCCGGGGTGACGGGGGGCGCGGTGATGGCGCTGACGGCTTGGGTTGCGTTACTGTTCATGTGGTTAAACGCGGGCATCGCGGACTGGGCACTGGACCGTTCCATCGAGCCTGCACCGCTAATTCGTGACGAAAAAGGCTCGGTCGGCGCGTGACCTAGCCTCCCCCAACACCTCGAGGTTTGGCATGAAATCGATTGCCGTGTTACTGGCCATAGCCGCGTTCACATCCATTGGGTCAGCCACCGCCTGGGCCGGCCCCACCCTCAAAAAAGTCGCCGGGGGCCTCAACCAGCCCTGGTCGATTGCCCTTGAATCCGCGCACTCCGCGCTGGGGGCCGAGCGCAACGGCGACGTTTTGCGGATTGACCTGCGCACAGGCGAGCGGCAGAGGATCGCCAACACACCCAAGCGTGTCAGCCGAGGCCAGGGCGGCTACTTCGACATTGCCTTGGCACCGGACTATGAACGCAGCGGGGTGGCGTATTTGGCCCTGAACGGCGGCTCGGCCTTAGGCATGGGGCTTGAGCTATGGCGCGGAACCATCAGCGGCAATGCATGGACCCAATCCGAGCAGCTTTACGCGATGGAAAAGTCCCTCAGTGCGCGGCATTTTGGCGGCCGGAATCGGCTTCCCCTCGAAAGACTGCGCAGAAGCGTGGAATCGAGGCCAGATTTGGTCTGTATAATTTATGTCCTGGCCCAACCGGAATCTCAGGAACCGGATTCTCAGGCGTGATGCGATGTGAAGTGGTGGGGTGTAATGCTGTGAATCGGAGAACGGACAGGAACTGCCCAGGGGCCAGGCCCCTGGGGTGCCGCCGAAGGCGGCGCCAGCACGCCTGTCCAAAGGCGCCACGGACAACCAGAACGCATCGATGCGAATCATGACAACAGCAACTTGAGCAAGGCCGCGCACTGGCCATGTTGAGCCGCTGGCAGCGACAAACTCGCTTGCAACTCGCCGCGACGAAAGCTCACTTGTATGCGTTCTTCATCAAGACAAGGCTTGGACTCAGGCTGCGGCGCAGGTGAGGCAAGTTGAACAAAGCCGCCTTGCTGAGCGCCAACAGCACCAGCGGGTACCAAGTCCGGTTGGTGTTCGCTCAACCAGCGGCGCAGCAAGTTGGCGCTGACGCCATGGGCCATGGCCACCGAAGCGGGCGTAGCACCGGGGCGCTGGCAAGCCGCAATCATGTCGGCTTTGAACGCCTTGGAATAACGGCCACCTTTGCGGGCGGGGCGAGGAAGTTGAGTGTCGTCTGAAACGTCCATGAGTCCACCAAAATGAAGTGGACGCCATGGTCTCAACTTGGCCGGGGCTCAGCAAGGTGTGTTTGCTGCGCGCTTACGAGGCTCCGACGCTGGAGCCCACCTTGAACAAGGTGCTGGCGCGCTACCCACACATTCGTCGCCTGGTGGTCGTGGCCGATCGCGGCTTGCTGTCGCTGAATAACGTGGATGCTTTGTCCAAGCTGCGCCTTTCGGCTCAACAACCACTGGAGTTCATTCTGGCGGTGCCCGGCCGACGTTATGGCGACTTCCTCGATCTTCTGGCGCCGATCAATCAACGGGCTCAGGCCTCGCCACAAGAAACCATTGAGGAGACACAGTGGCAAGGCCTTCGCTTGGTGGTGGCGCACAACCCTCAGCAAGCGGCCGAGCAAAGCGCCAAACGCGACCAGCGCATCAACGAACTGCGCCAACGCGCCGATCAATTGGTGGGCAAACTGGACGCCCAGGATGCGGGTCGGGTGTACCGGGGCAGAAAGCTCTCTGATGGCGGGGTGACGGCCAAGTTCTATCACGAGGTGTGCGAAGCCAAGTTGGCGCGCATCATCAAGGTCGACTTGACGGCTGAGCTGTTCACCTACGACATTGACGATACGGCGTTGGCTCGCGCACAAGCCATGGATGGCAAGTTGTTGTTGGTGACGAATGTGCAGGATTTGAGTGCACAAGAGGTCGTCGCTCGCTACAAGTCACTGGCGGACATCGAGCGCGGGTTTCGGGTGCTCAAATCCGAGATTGAGATCGCGCCCGTGTTTCACCGTCTGCCCGAGCGCATCAAAGCGCACGCCAACATCTGCATGCTGGCCTTAATCCTTTATCGGGTCATGCGCCAACGCTTGCGCCTGGCCAACAGCGACATGTCACCAGATGCAGCACTGGCGCAGTTGCGGCGCATCCAACGCCACAGCGTCAGCATCAACGACGCAGCG
>CAKZQE010000241.1 GCA_937139465.1 uncultured Gammaproteobacteria bacterium | reverse complement strand
TGTTGGCTTTTATCCATCAGGAGTCATCGTTCAAACCCGATGCTCAGCCTGAGCGAACAACCTTTCTGGGGTTTATTCCCGGCCCAAGAAAGTCATCTTCATACGGTTACACCCAGGCGTTGGACAGTACCTGGAAAGAGTATCAGCAAAAAACAGGAAACCGCTATGCCAGCCGGGGCAGTTTTCATGATGCCGTGGACTTTATCGGTTGGTACAACGCCCGTAGCGCCCGCAGCCTGGGCATCAGTCGGCGCAATGCGAAGCACCTTTACTACGCCTACCATGAGGGCATGGGCGGCTATAAGCGCGGCACCTACAAGAAAAAACGCTGGCTGCAGAGCGTGGCCGCGACCGTCGCATCGCAGGCGCAAACCTATGATCGCCAACTGGCCGGTTGCCGGTCGTCGTTGAAACGCAGTTTCTGGCCGTTCTAAAGCTGGTTGCGTTTGAGGGCGCGGATCAAGAAGCGGGCCGGGGTGATGTGTTCGAATAGGTCTCGCCCAACGGGCAGAGGCTCCCCCGTCATATCAGCCGCCACGATATCGCCACACAAAGGGGTGCTGGTTAGGCCGCGGCTACCGTGACCAACATTGACGGCAATGCGGCGCCATCCATCCATCGGTTGATCCGGTCGCCACTTGGCATCCACCCGCAGTTTCGCCAGCCCCTCGGCCCACTCGGGTCCGGGCAAACGCCCGCAAATGGGGAGGTAGTCCGGGCTTGCGCAGCGCACCGAAGCCCGTGACTCGCCCGCCTCGCCGGGCAGGGGGGTGCCGATTAAGTCAGCCACGCGCCGGTCATTATCAATATCGTCTTGATGGCGCAGATCGGTGCTCGCGTCTTTGGGGTTGAAGCTGGCGCCGAAGCTGGCCCAACCCTGGCTGTCGGGCGGTGTCAGGTAGCCCTCGCCACAGATCGCACTGGTGATGCCATCGCTCGATCGCCGCCTGCTGATTTGGCCGCGCACGCTATTGACCTTCAGCCAGGGCGGCGCAAAGTCCTGCACGGCGTTTGCGGTCGCCAACACAACACCCTCAAATTCGTGCAGGCCTGTGGCGGTGGTTATGGTCACGCCGCTGTCGTGTTCATTAATGGCCGTAACCCGTTCGTGCCGGCAGCCGAGGGCGTCAGCTTCGCTGCGAACCATATCTGCCGCCGCAACCCAACCCGAGCCCGGCCAGAACGAGCCGCCGAATCGAGCCGGGGCACCCAGTTGGCACGACGCCTGGTTGCGATCGAGGTAGTGCACGTGCGATGCGGGGCGGCGAATCGCGGCCAGCAGGGCTTGCAGTGCGGCTTCATCCTCGGCGTTTTCAGCCATGCAAAACAACCCGGTGGGGTGGAAGTGCGGCAACCCTTGGTAGGCGCGCAGGGCGTGCTCGTAGCACTGCAACCAAAAGCGCGACGCTGGGGTGGGTTCGCGCTGAGGTGACACATAGACCATGCCCTGGGCGTTACCGCTGGCACCGCTGGCGGGCGCTGGGTCAAACAGGCTGACTGTGGCGCCACGGCGAGTTAGGGCCTTAGCGGTCTGCACGCCACTAATGCCAGCCCCGATCACCGCGATGTGCTGCATGCCATGTTGAACTGGGCGGTGGAAATGGCTTTTTGGCGAGGGTAGTTCCGGCTCCGGCCCCCACCAGGCATCAATGTGGCCGTCGAAGGTGCTCCAGGGCTGTCGAACCATCAGGTGCAGCTCGACCAGCCCGTTATGAATGCGATGGTGGCCCGGGCTTGGGAATGGAAAGCTAACGTCCAGCTCGGGGTAGGCCGCACGCAGCGCCTCGGGCGTCGGGCAATGATCGCTTCGGCTGACGACCACAATTCGCCTGTCTGGCTTCGATGCCACCAGCGCGAGCCATTCAACCCCTTCGCCAAGGTCGGCCAGCCCTAGGCAATCGATCCCGTAGAGGTCCGGCAAACGGACATGAGCCAAGTCGACACGCTGCACACGCGTGCGCGTGCTTGGCTCAGGGTAGGGGGTCAAAACCAGTTGCTAGACTGGCGCTTTCGCCGCAGTGACGGCAGTAACAGGCCCAACAGAATGCCGGCGAAGACCAAACCCGCGCCAAGCAACATAAAGGTTTTGTCTTTGTCGTCTCGCAGGGTCAGGTTTTCGCTTTGCAGCAGCGCCGATTCGTCCTCGAGCTGCTGAACCCGTCCGCGCAGATCGGTGTTGGCCGAGTTAATGGCGATAACGTCCGAGGCCACGCGCTTCAATTCGGTCAGCTCAGCTGACACGGATGCCAGCTCTTGGCGGGCAGAGTTGCGCTCCGCGGTGACGGACTCCAAGGATTCGCGCAGGTCAGCAATGCGTTTGGACCCATTTTTCGCATCATTCAGGACCTGGTCGAGCTGGGACTGAACCTCAACCAAACGCTTCGATGCCGTCGGCTCGGATTCAAGGTAGCGCGACAGTACATACCCCTCGCGGCCCTGGCTGTCGCGGATCAGGCTGTAGCCAGTTCCCGAGTTTCGGCTTTGAACCGTGATTTCCGTGCCCGAATCCAGAAAGCGCAAGATACGGTATTCGTTGCTCTCGCCACTGCGTATCGGGACTTCGAGCTTGTCGGTTATCCAGCGGGTTTCCGCCTGGGCGATGGACGGTACGACTGTGCTCAGCGCTAACAGCGCCGCGATCGCAAACCGCATTACGGCAGCACCTTGCGGTAGGGTTTGACGACCACGTTGGCGTAAACACCGGCTTCGATGTAGGGGTCCGCATCGGCCCAGGCTTGGGCGTCCGCCAGGGTGTCGAACTCGGCAATCACGACCGACCCGGTGAACCCAGCCTCGCCCGGATCGTCGGACTCAATGGCCGGGTTTGGGCCGGCCAGAACCAAGCGTCCTTCGTTGGTGAGGGTTTGCAAACGCGCCAGGTGGGCAGGGCGCGCGGCCTTGCGGCCTTCGAGCGAATTTGGGTGGTCGGTGCCAACAATAGAAAACAGCATGTTCAGTCCTTTTTAAATGAGTCCGGGGCAACGCGTGACATCCAAACCCCTTGGATCACGATAAACACGAGGGTCAGTCCGAGCATGCCAAAGAGCTTAAAGTTGACCCAGGTGTCCTCGGAAAACTGGTACGCCACGACGAGGTTGGTGGCGCCGGACAGGATGAAAAACAAGACCCAAGCACGGTTCAGTTTGATCCACAGGTGGTCCGGTAATTCCATCGCGCTACCCATCAAGCGCTTGACCACGGGAACCCCGCCCATTACGAATTCGCTCGCCAAAAAAGCCAGTGCAAACAGACCATTGACCAAGGTGGGTTTCCAGATAATGAAGATGGGGTCGTTTAGGTAGACGGTTGCGCCGCCAAGGACGACCACCAAGCCCAGGGTGACCAGGGGCATGGGTTCGAGCTTTCGGGTTTTGACGTACCCAAAGGCTACCTGCGCGATGGTGGCCGGTATTAGCACCAGGGTCGCTGTGATCAAATCGCCCGTCCACTTGTAGGTGGCAAAAAACAGCACGATAGGTAAAAAATCCAGCAACAGTTTCACGATGCATCCGCTTTGGTTTGTGAGTGTGGCATCATACCGATTCGCTGACGCCGAGGTAAGTTTGACTCAGTTTTTTCACATTCATCCAGATAACCCGCAAAGTCGATTGGTCAAGCAGGCCGCGGAGCGCTTGCGTAACGGTGAAGTGGCCGTGGTGCCGACCGATTCGGCCTACGCGCTGGCTTGTGCACTGGAAAACAAAACCGGTGTCGAGCGGGTGCGCCAGATACGCCGCCTGGACGACAAGCACAACTTCACGCTTTTGTGTCGGGACTTGTCGGAAATATCGACCTTTGCGCGAATTACCAACGTCGAGTTCCGGCTGCTAAAGAACCATACACCGGGGCCCTACACCTTTATTTTAAATGCCAGCCGGGAAGTGCCGCGCCGTCTGATGCATCCGAAACGCCGAACTATCGGTATTCGGGTGCCCGAAGATCGCGTGTTGCGCGCGCTGCTAGACGAGTTGGGCGAGCCGATCATGAGCTCCAGCCTCATACTCCCCGGCGAAACCTTGCCGATGACGGATCCGTGGGAAATTGAATCCACCGTCGGGCATGCGGTTGACCTGATTTTGGATGGCGGTTTCCGTGGGCTAGAGCCGACGACCGTGATCGACTTGACCGGCGACACGCCAGAAATTATCCGCCAAGGCGCCGGCGATGCCAGCGTCTTTGAGCTTTGACATGAAAAGGAACCACTTTTGAGTAGGGTTGAAACCGACCACCGTGTGCTATCGGGCATGCGTCCCACTGGCCGTCTGCATCTGGGCCATTACCACGGTGTATTGAAAAACTGGACGCGGCTTCAGCACGAATACGATTGCTTCTTCTTCGTCGCCGACTGGCATGCCCTGACCACGCACTACGAAGACCCGCGCGTCATTAAAGATGCGACCTTCGACATGGTCGTGGATTGGTTGGCCGCGGGCGTAAGCCCCTCCAGCGCCACCTTGTTCGTGCAGTCAAGGGTGCCCGAGCACGCCGAGCTGCATCTGCTGTTGTCAATGATCACGCCCTTGGGCTGGCTTGAGCGCGTCCCGACCTACAAAGATCAGCAGGAGAAGCTCAAGGAAAAAGACCTCGCGACCTATGGCTTTTTGGGTTACCCGCTTCTGCAAAGCGCAGACATCTTGATGTACCGCGCCGGTCACGTACCGGTGGGCGCTGACCAGGTCGCACACATTGAGATCACCCGTGAAGTGGCGCGGCGGTTCAACCACATCTACGGCCGCGAACCTGATTTTGAGGCGCTGGCAGAAGCCGCCATCGGCAAGATGGGCAAAAAACCGGGCAAGCTCTACCGTAGCCTGCGCAAGTCGTACCTGGAAACGGGCGATGCTGAGGCAGTGGAAACGGCCAAGGCGCTGTTGAAAGAGCAGCAAAACATCAGCCTGGCCGATCGCGAACGTTTGTTTGGTTATCTCGAAGGCACGGGCAAGGTTATCTTGCCGGAGCCGCAAGCCCTGCTGACCGAAGAAGCCAAGATGCCGGGTATCGACGGCCAGAAAATGTCCAAGAGCTACGGCAATTTCATCGAGTTGCGCGAAGACCCGGACAGCGTCTCGCAAAAGATCAAAAAGATGCCCACGGACACCAACCGAGTACGGTTGACCGACCCGGGTGACCCGAACAAGTGCCCGGTGTTTGAACTGCACAAGGTTTACAGCGACGACGACCGTCTAAAGTGGGTGGTTGACGGTTGCACAAGCGCCGGCATCGGTTGTCTGGACTGCAAAAAGCCGGTGATTGACGCGGTGATTGCAGAGCAGGCGCCTTTTATTGAACGCGGGGCGCAATACGAATCTGATCCGGATTTGGTCAAGGGTGTGATTGCCGAAGGGTGCGAACGCGCCCAGGAAGCAGCTCGGGCGACGCTTGAGGAAGTGCGCGAGGCCATGGGCATCAGCTGGCGCAGTTAAAGCGCCCTTTGGCGGTGGGTTTCTGGCATGATGCCCGCCGCTCGCAACGGTCTAGCCGATCGTTACATTTTTAATGGCCACTGCGATGGCCGGGCCGCATGGCGGTCCATACGGAGTCCAATGAAGGAACGCATTCACAAAGTGCTCGCACGCGCCGGGGTCGGTTCGCGCCGGGGCATTGAGCAACTGATCAAGGAAAACCGCGTCAAGGTCAACGGCAAAATCGCGACCATCGGCGACAGCCTAGCGCGCGGGGACACGGTTCGCATTGATGGCAAGCCCGTGAACGTGGAAAGCGCGTTCACCCAGTTTCGTCGTGTTATTGCCTATCACAAGCCCGAGGGCGAAGTGTGCACCGCCTCTGATCCCGAAGGCCGCCCGACGGTATTCGATCGTCTTCCCGATCCGGGCCAGGGCCGCTGGATCATGGTTGGGCGCTTGGACGTCAACACCTGCGGACTGTTGCTGTTCACAACCGACGGTGAACTAGCCCACAAGCTGATGCACCCCTCCAGCCAGGTCGACCGTGAGTACGCGGTACGCGTTCGCGGTCACGTCAGTGACGATATGTTGAAACGCCTGACGACGGGGGTCGAGCTGGAAGACGGTCCGGCGAAGTTTACCGATATCCAACCCTCGCTTGAGGATGGTGACGGCCAGAACCACTGGTATTACTGCGTTCTGATGGAAGGGCGTCACCGCGAGGCGCGCCGCCTGTGGGACAGTCAGGGTGTGACGGTGTCGCGATTGCGCCGTGTCCGCTACGGCTGCATTTTCCTGCCCAAGCGCCTGCGTTCAGGCCGGTGGGAGGAGCTGGATCAGCGTAGCTGCAATGATCTGGCAGATTTGGTTGGGGTCGAGCGTGCGCCGGTTCCGCAAAAAACACCGGACCAAATTATCAAAGAGCGCCGGGTCAGCAAGAAGCGCGTCCGCATTAAGCGATAAACGCCTGACAGGTTCGGTTACGTCCGCGGTCTTTCGCGGCGTAAAGGGCCTTGTCAGCCTGGTCAATCAGCGCATGCATCTCGTGGTCACCCTGGGCGACGCCTGCGCTGGCACTGATCGACAGGCGCCGATCCGACAACGCCAAGGCGCCGCTAATTTGGCGGCGCAATCGATCGGCAATCGCCATGACGTCGTCCCCCGGCTGCACTGACAGCACCACTAAAAATTCTTCTCCACCCCAGCGATAGGCGTGATCACCGGCGCGCAGGTGGTTTTTCAAGCGCTTGGCAACGTGCTCCAAAACCCTATCCCCGGCGCTGTGGCCGTAGGTGTCGTTGACCGCTTTAAAGTGATCCAGATCCAACAGCACGGCGACCCGATGCTCCCCAGTGTGCTGGTGCTGGTGAAACGCACGGCGATTGGCCAGTCCGGTTAGGGGGTCGACATTGGCTGCGTGTTCAGCCCGGGCCAGTCGAATGGCGTAGGTGATGGCCATGGCCACCAGGTCCGTCAGGTTAGCCGGGCGGGTGCCGTCACCGTCTCCATAGAGAATTAGCTCGGCCACATCTTCGCCTTGCCAGGTTACCTCGAGGATTTCATGTTGCGCGATGCGATCCCCAACATGCCAGCCGGGCAGATCCCGGGTCTTCAGGGTTGCGCCGACGTAACCGGCGCACAGGTTAAGTACGCGTGCCAGCACTGACTCTGGGTCTAGGCTTTCCATCAAATACAACTGCGTGTCGGTGGTCATGGCTTGGAGCGACTGCATGCTGATTCCTCGGCTGTTAGCGTTCGTGGAATGAATTCAGCAAGCCCTGTGCCAAGGTCGGACTTTAGGGAGGTTTTTGGCTCCGTAGCCGTCATTTTCGTGATGGGATTCACAAAGTAAGCGGCTGTGATGGGCCAGGGTGCGGTGGTCAGGGGCAGGGTTTTGCCGCCCCGGCAACCGCCGTGTCAGAAAAGTGTCAGTGACCTGATGTCGGCACTGCATGCGTCATTACATGCGTCATTACATGCGTCATTACATTCGTCATTACATGCGTGCCTTTACACGCTGGCCTCGGTGCGATTCGCTCTCTCGGCTCAGAAGCCACAGATAAAACGGCATTAACGCCTCGGGGGTCGGGTTATCCTCGGGGGTCTCGCCGGGGTAGGCCGCGGCTCGCATGGCCGTGCGGGTGGCTCCGGGGTCGACGCAAAAGACCCGTGTCGTCGAGGTGTTCTCGAGCTCCTCCGCCAGCAGCTGAGCCAACCCCTCGACGGCAAACTTGCTCACCGCATAGGCTCCCCAGTAGGCCCGGGCCTTGGCGCCAACACCGCTGGACGTCAGGATCAGCGTTGCGTGTGGGGTGGTCTCCAGCAGTGGCATCAAACCCTGGGTCAGGTACAGCACAGCATCGACATTGACGCGCTGGACTTGCTCCCACTCTTTGGATTTGATTTGGCTGACGGGTGTGCGCGACCCAAGAATTCCGGCGTTGTGAATAAGGCCGTTGAGCTTGCCAAAGTGTTCATCAATCATGCCCGCCAATTCTTCGGCAGCGTCGAGCGTTAGGGTCTCCAGGTCGATCGGAATGATCACCGGCTCCGGTAACGACTCGGCCATGATGGCGTCGTACAGGGCTTCCAGGGCTTGTTCGTCGCGGCCCAGCATCAACACCGTGGCACCGGCGCGGGCGAGGCTCCAGCACAGCGCCTCGCCGATACCGCGGGTGGCGCCGGTGACCAAGTGGACCTGGCCGTTTAGCTCGTCACCAATCTGAAAGTCGGCGTGAAAAATTTGATTCAAAGGGGCTTCCTTACACTCATAAAATAGTTGACCGCCAGATCTTGGCGATCGAGCTCAAAGGGCTGCGGCTGCATGGCGCGCAGGGGGTTGTAGCGAACCCCTGTGAGGCTGACCACTTGCAGGCCATGGGGCCGGCACATCCGCGCTAATTCACTTGGTTTTATAAATTTGCGGTAGGTGTGGGTGCCGGGTTCGACCCATTTGAGGATGTACTCTGCGGCGACAATGCCGAGGGCAAATCCGCGCAGGGTGCGGTTTAGGGTGCTCAGCACTGCGGTGCCGCCCGGCGCCAGCAATGCCGCGATGGATTCAATCACCGACGCCGGGTCCGGCACGTGTTCGAGCATCTCAAGGCATGTGACGAGCTCATATTCGCCGGCGTGCTGGTTGGCCCAGTCCTCGGCCATGCCAAGCTGATAATCAACGTCGATGCCCTGATCGGCCGCGTGAATACGCGCGGCCTTGAGCAGTTTCTCGGCGCCATCAAGCCCGGTCACATGGGCGCCGCGAGCGGCCATGGCTTCGGCGGCGAGGCCGCCACCGCAACCGATATCCAACACCTGAGCGTCAACCAGGCTGCCCTGCTGTTGCTCGATCCAGTCAACGCGCAGCGGGTTGAGCATGTGCAGGGGTTTCATTGGCCCGGTCGGGTCCCAGAAGTCACGGGCAAGGGCGTTGAAGCGCGCCAGTTCGGCGTCGTCTTTGTTCATGCGGACTCCATTGCCTTGCGCAGACGTTGCACGTCACGGGCCATGGCGGCGACATCGACGCCGGCCGGACGACCCTGTTCAGCCTTCAGTTTGCCGTCAATCCACACCTGATCGACCCGGGCGCGGGCGGTGTAGAAAACGGCCGCCATGGGGTCTGTCATTGGCTTGAGGAACGGGTCGGATAGGTTAATGGCGACAATGTCCGCGGCCTTGCCGATTTCGAGCGAACCAATGTCGTCGTCAAGCCCCAGCGCCCGGGCGCCGTTCAGGGTCATGATTTGCAGGGTCTCTTGCAAGGTCATTGCCGTGGCGTCGCCACTGCCGCCTTTGGCAAGCAAGGTCGCGTTGCGGGCTTCGCACAGCAGATCCTGGTCATTGTTGCTGGCGGCGCCATCGGTGCCGATGCACAGGTTGACCCCGGCCGCTAGCAAGTCCCGCGTGCGTGCCAAGCCACTGGCCAACTTCAGGTTTGAATCCGGGCAGGTCACCGCGGTCGAGTTGGTCCGGGCCAGCAGTTCAATGTCCTCATCGCTCAGTGCAACGACATGCACGGCCTGAAAGTCCGGGCCCAGCAGACCCAGACGGTGCAGTCGCTGCATCGGGCGCTCGCCGGTAGCTTTTACCGCGTCATCGACTTCGGACTGGGTTTCTTGGACGTGGCACTGAATACGCAGGCCAAGCTGATCGGCCAGAGTTTTTAGCTTCTCAAAAGTGTCGTCGCTGACGGTGTAGGGCGCGTGCGGGCCAAGGGCGATCTGGACGCGGCTATGGTGCTTGTATTGGTCGTGCAATGCGACGGTTTTTGAGATGCCGTCAGCGGCATCGCTGGCCCAGGCAGTCGGGAAGTCGATGATCGGCGTCGCCAACTGACAGCGCACGCCCAGGTCCAACGCGGCCTCGGCCACAGCGTCGGGATAAAAGTACATGTCGCTGAACGTCGTCGTGCCGCCGGTCAGCATTTCCGCAATCGACCAGCGCGCCCCCAGGGCGACCATGTCGTAGGAAACCTGCGCGTTTTCCATCGGCCAGATGGCGTCTTCGAGCCAGCGTTGCAGCGGTAAGTCGCTGCCGACCCCGCGCATCAACGTCATGGCCGCGTGGTTGTGCAAATTGACAAACCCCGGCGTCAGGATTGACTCGTTGAGGGTGAGGTGTTGCGTGGCTTCGTACTGAAGGCGCGCCCGGGCGGTCGGGCACAGATCGATGATGCGGCCTTTGTCGATCACGATGCTGTGATGTTCCAAAATTGAAGCTGGCACAACGGGTGCAATCCAGCGCGCATCTATCTGTAAGTCAACGGATTTCAATCTCAAGCCTCTGCTCATAAGCGATGGACTATGGTACTCTTTCTGGCCAAATTTGGGAGTCGCACGCGCCGCTGAATTGATTGTTATTGGCGCCGGGTGCGGCCCACTTGTATTGACCCACTGTAAGGATTGCGATGAGCACGGACTCCCGCGAGATTCAGCCGATCAACATCGAAGACGAGCTGAAACAGAGCTACTTGGATTACGCCATGTCGGTCATTGTCGGGCGTGCATTGCCCGACGCCCGTGACGGGCTCAAGCCGGTGCATCGCCGGGTGTTGTTCGCCATGGACGAGCTGAGCAACGACTGGAACCGTTCTTACAAAAAATCTGCGCGTATCGTTGGCGATGTGATCGGTAAATATCACCCCCACGGCGATATTGCCGTTTACGACACCATTGTCCGTATGGCCCAGGACTTTAGCCTGCGTTACCCGCTGGTGGATGGCCAGGGCAACTTCGGCTCGATCGACGGTGACCGCGCTGCGGCGATGCGTTACACCGAAATTCGGATGCGTCGAATCGCCCATGAGCTGCTCGCTGATCTTGAAAAGGAAACGGTCGATTTCGTGCCCAACTACGATGGCACGGAAAAGATCCCGGACGTGCTGCCGACGCGTATTCCGAACTTGCTGGTCAACGGCAGTGCCGGAATCGCGGTGGGTATGGCGACCAACATTCCGCCGCACAACTTGCGTGAAATTTTGGACGCGTGTTTTGTTCTCCTCGACAACCCGGACGCGGACGTTGAAATGCTGATGGAGCACGTGCGGGCCCCTGACTTCCCGACCGGCGGGTTTGTTAACGGGTTGGCCGGCGTCCGTGAGGCGTACCGCACCGGACGCGGCAAGTGCTACATCCGCGCCAAGCACATCATTGAAGAAAAAGATAACGGCAAGGTCTCGATCGTGTTCACCGAGATGCCGTATCAGGTTAACAAGGCCAAGCTCACGGAAAAAATCGCCGAGCTGGTCAAAGAAAAGAAAATCGAAGGCATCTCTGAACTACGTGATGAGTCGGATAAAGACGGGATCCGCCTCGTGGTCGAACTGCGCCGCGGCGAGCCTTGGGAAGTTATCCTAAATCAGCTGTTCAAGGACACCGCGCTGGAAACGAGTTTCGGCATAAATATGGTGGCCCTGGTGGGTAACCAGCCGCGTATTTTGAACCTCAAAGACCTGCTCGAAGAGTTCCTGACCCACCGCCGTGAAGTGGTGACCCGACGCTCGATTTTTGAGCTGAAAGAAGCCCGCCGCAAAGGCCATGTGCTGGAAGGGCAGGCGGTCGCATTGGCCAATATCGACCCGATCATCGAGTTGATTAAAGGCAGCACCAACAGCGCGGAAGCCAAGGACAAGTTAGTGGCGCGTGGCTGGGCACCGGGTAACGTGCTGGACATGCTCGAGCGCGCGGGCGAGGGCGGCGTTAAACCCGAAAACCTGCCTGACGGTTACGGCATGGTCGATGGCGAATACCGCATGAGCCCGGCTCAGGCCCAGGCCATTTTGGATTTGCGTTTGCACCGCCTGACCGGACTTGAGCAAGAAAAGATCATGGAGGATTACAACGAAATCCTCGAGGTGATCATCAAGCTCAAGCTGATCCTGGGCGATGCCGGCGAATTGAAGCGGGTCATCCGCGAAGAATTCGAAGACATCCGTGCGCGCTATGGCGATGACCGGCGCAGCGTGATCATCGAAAACCGTTTGTCACTGACAACCGAAGACTTAATCGCCCCCGAAGAGATGGTGGTAACCTTGTCCCGCGATGGATGGGCGAAGTGCCAACCGATTTCAGCCTATCGAGCTCAGCGCCGCGGTGGCAAAGGCAAGATTGCGACCGGACTGAAAGAAGAGGACGTGGTCGAGCACCTGCTGATCGCCAACACCCATGACACGGTGTTGCTGTTCACCGACAAGGGTCGCCTGTTCTGGCTTAAGGTCTATGAGATCCCGCAGGCGAGTCGAACCGCCCGCGGCCGTCCGTTGATCAACATGCTCGAAGGCCTTGGCGACGAGCAGGTCACAGCGATCCTGCCTCTGGCCAAGGACGACTTCGGCGAAGACCGCAACGTGTGCATGGCGACCGCCAGTGGCGTCATTAAAAAGGTGCCGCTGGTGGCCTTCGCCCGCCCTCGTGCCGCCGGCATCATCGCCATCGGTTTGGACGACGGCGATCGCTTGATCAGCGCCGCGCTAACCGACGGGCGTCAAACGATCATGCTGATGACGTCATCAGGCAAGGCATTGCGTTTCGAAGAAAGTCTGGTGCGTTCGATGGGGCGTCAGGCCCGTGGCGTCACCGGCATCAAGTTCCGTGATCCGGCCAACGAGTCGGTGATCTCGATGATTATCCCAGGTGAGAACACATCGGTGCTTCTGGCCAGTGAAAACGGTTTTGGTAAGCGCGTCGCCATCGACGAATTTCCCCTCAAGGGCCGTGCTGGCCTCGGCGTGATCGCGATCAATTGCTCGGATCGCAATGGCAACCTCGTCGGAGCCGTCCAGGTCGCGGTGGACGATGACGCCATTTTGATTTCGAACCGCGGCACCATGGTGCGTACGCCGGTCGAGCAGATCAGTGAACTGGGACGTGCAGCCCAGGGTGTGACGCTGCTGAAAGTGTCCAAAGGCGAGCAGTTAGTCAGCGTTGCCGGTGTCCCTGACACTGGCGAAGATGAGCTCGACGACGAAGCTGTGTTGGAAGGCGAGGCCGTCGAGGTCGACACCGATACCGAGGCAGGCGATTCTCAAGTGGATGGCGACCAAGGTGACGATGCGGACCTTTAATTTTAGCGCCGGCCCCGCCGGCCTTCCGCTGCCGGTCCTAGAATCGGCACAGGCCGAGTTGCTGGATTGGCAGGGTCTGGGCACCTCGGTGATGGAAATCAGTCACCGCGATCCGCGTGTGATTGCGGTGTTCGAATCGGCTGAACAGCGTATTCGCGATTTGCTCGCGGTTCCGGATGATTACGCGGTGATTTTTTTGCAGGGCGGCGCCAGTGCGCTGTTTGATTTGATCCCGCAAAACCTGATGGCCAGTTCGATTCACGTGCTCAACACGGGCGCGTGGTCGGAAAAAGCAATCAAAGGGGCCCAGCGCCACGCCCAGGTGACGACCACCGGCGCCGCGCCGTATGTTGACGTGGCCCCACTGGCGCCCGTATCCGGTGTCGACTATCTCCATTACTGCCACAACGAGACCATCCACGGAGTGCGTGTCGGTGACATCGGTTCGCATGATGTGCCGGTGGTGTGCGATGCCAGCTCCAGCATCTTCTCAGAGGCAATTGACTGGGCGAAGCACGACTTGGTCTACGCCGGCGCCCAGAAAAACCTCGGCCCCAGCGGTGTCTGTTTGGTGATTGCCAAACGTGATCGGTTGCACAGCGATGCGCCAGTTGCACCGGTGTTCAATTTTGCCAATCAGGCGGCCAACGGCTCGATGGTCAACACGCCGCCCGTTTTTGCCGTGTACTTGATCGAAAAAGTGTTGGGTTGGATCGCTGATAACGGCGGTGTGGCGGCAATGGACCGCGCCGCACAGGCCCGAAGCGGCGCGCTGTACGCCGCGATCGACGCCAGTGATTTCTACTCAAACCCGGTGGCCGAGGCCGCGCGCTCGCGCATGAACGTGCCATTTTTGTTGGCTAACGACCAATTAAATGCCGACTTTGTCCGCGACAGCGAGGCCGAGGGCCTGATGTTCCTCAAGGGCCACCGCAGCGTCGGCGGCATGCGTGCATCGCTTTACAATGCGTTGCCCGATGGTGCGACCGACGCCCTGATTCAGTTTATGCAGCACTTTGAGGCCACCCGCGCATGACCCTGGAAGAACTACGCAACGGCATTGATGACGTCGACCTGCAAATCCAACGTTTGATCGAGCGCCGCGCCAAACTGGCGCAGGAAGTCGGTCGCGTGAAAAAAGCGGACACGGCGGGCCAGCCGGTGGCCTTCTACCGACCGGACCGAGAGGCTCTGGTGCTACGCGAAGTCATCGAACGTGCCGAGGGCGATTTGCCGCCCAAGCGCATCGCTAAGATCTTCCGCGAAATCATGAGTGCCTGCCTCGCCCTCGAAGAACCCACTCGCGTGGCGTTTCTTGGGCCAGAAGGGACCTTTACCGAAGCGGCTGCGCAAAAGCACTTCGGCAGTGCCGGCAGGCCCGCACCGCAGACGACCATTCGTGACGTGTTCCGCGAGGTCGAGGCTGGCAGTGCGCATTACGGCGTCGTTCCCGTGGAAAACTCCACCGAGGGCGTGGTGAGCCATACCCTGGATTGCTTTATCAATTCACCGCTCAAAATCTGCGGTGAAGTGGAAATGCCGATTCATCACAACCTGATGGCGCGCGGGTCGGTCGATTTACGTCAGGTCACCCAGGTAATCAGTCATCAACAGTCACTGGCTCAGTGCCGCCAATGGCTGGATGCCAACTTACCCCAGGCGACACGCACGGCGGTGACATCCAACGCCGAAGCTGCCCGAACCATTGCTGAGGACATGCCGGACCACGAAGTCTGGGTCGCCATCGGTGGCGACATGGCGGCGGATCGCTATGAGCTCGAATTTATCGCTCGCCGCATCGAGGACGAGCCGGATAACTCGACCCGTTTTCTGGTCATCGGGGGCATCGAGCCTGGCCCGACCGGGGACGACAAAACTTCGATCATTGTCAGCCTCGAAAACCGACCGGGTGCATTGCACAGCCTGCTCGAGCCGTTCAAACGTCGTAACATCGACATGACCCGCTTAGAATCCCGTCCTGCGCGTATGGCGACCTGGGCCTATGTGTTTTATCTGGACTTTAATGGCCATCAGGACGATGCCGAAGTTGCGGCCTTGCTGGACGACCTGCGTGAGCAGTGCCTTGAACTTCAGATTTTGGGATCCTATCCCCGCGCGGTGCTGTGACGGTTCGCCACCTATGTGTGATTGGCTTTGGGCTGATCGGCGGATCCTTGGCCGCGGCCCTTCGGCAAACCGACCCGGGTTGCCGCGTCACCGGGTACGCGCGATCCCCTGAAACCCGACGCCAAGCCCTCGCACTGGGGTTGGCCGATGCCATGCCCGACAGTGTCGAGGCCGCCATTGAGGGCGCGGACGTCATATTTTTAGCGACCCCAGTGCTGTCCTTTGAAGCCGTATTGCGCTCGTTGCAACCGCATGTGAAGCCAAACCAAATCTTGACCGACGGCGGCAGCGTAAAGCGTTGTGTGGTTGCGGCCGCAGAGCGGGTGTTTGGCGAGTTGCCATCAAATTTTGTCCTCGGGCACCCCATTGCAGGTAGCGAAAACAGCGGCGTGACAGCCGCCAGTGCCGATCTGTATCGCGGGCGCCGGGTGTTGTTAACGCCCAGTGACAGCACCGACCCGGGCGCTCAGGCGACCGTCGCTCAAATGTGGCGTGACGCCGGGGCATCGGTCGAATGCTTGGGCATTGATGAGCACGACGACATCCTTGCCGCCACCAGCCATTTGCCGCATTTGCTGGCGTTCAGTTTGGTCGATACCCTAGCGCGCGGCGATCGACACTTAGAAATATTTCGCTACGCGGCCGGCGGATTTAGGGATTTTACCCGTATCGCCGCTTCGGACCCGGTGATGTGGCGCGATATCTTTGTCGCCAATCGCAGTGCCATGCTCAATCAAATTGATGCCTTTAGCGAAGGGTTGGCTGCGCTGCGCGCCGAGGTGGACTCAAGCGATGCCTACGCCATGCAGTCCCGTTTTGCCAGGGCCAAAACCGCCCGTGACTTTTTTACCCAATTGCAGGAACCACAGCAGATGACTCAACACTGGCAGGTAACCGCCGGCGCCACCATGCAGGGCACCATTCGTGTCCCCGGCGACAAATCCATGTCCCACCGCTCGATTATGCTCGGCGCTTTGGCCGAGGGCACGACGCACGTCAGCGGCTTCCTAGAAGGGGAGGACGCGCTGGCAACCCTCCAGTGCTTCCGTGACATGGGCGTCACCATCGAAGGCCCCGTCGACGGCCGGGTGACCATTCATGGCGTTGGTATGCATGGTTTAAAAGCTCCAAAGGACCGCCTGTGGATGGGCAATTCAGGCACCAGCATTCGTTTGCTTTCGGGCTTGCTCGCCGGTCAGGCCTTTGATGTCACCTTACAGGGCGATGAGTCGCTTGCTAAGCGTCCCATGAAGCGTGTTTCCGACCCGCTCGGTCAAATGGGCGCTGTCATTGAAACCGCAGAGGGCGGCACCCCGCCCATGACACTGCGCGGTGGTTCAGCGCTAAAAGGCATCCATTACGACATGCCCATGGCCAGTGCGCAGGTCAAGAGCGCGGTGTTGTTGGCCGGATTGTTTGCCGACGGTGAAACCTCGGTGACTGAACCCGCTCCGACCCGCGATCACACCGAAAACATGCTCAACGGCTTTGGCTATCGGGTTGAGCGCGATGGCGCCACCGCGCGTTTGGTCGGTGGAGGAACCCTGACGGCGTGCGACATTGAAGTGCCTGCGGATATCTCATCTGCGGCCTTTTTCCTGGTGGCTGCCAGCATCACACCGGGGGCGGATTTGACCCTGACCCACGTCGGGGTGAACCCGACCCGAACGGGCATTATCGATATTTTGTTGCTGATGGGTGCCAACATTGAGCGCTTAAACGAGCGTACCGTCGGCGGCGAGCCGGTCGCTGACTTACGCGTGCGCTATGCGCCGCTCAAAGGCATTCACATTCCCGAAGCGCTGGTGCCTCTGGCGATCGACGAATTGCCCGTGACCATGATCGCCGCCGCCTGCGCCGATGGCGACACCCTGATCACAGGTGCCGAGGAGCTCCGCGTCAAAGAAAGTGACCGTATTCAATCAATGGTTGATGGCCTTAACGCCCTAGGTGTGGCGGCTGAGGCGCGGCCAGACGGCGCGCTGATCCCCGGGTCGGTCGATCGAGTATTCGGCGAGGGCGCGATCGAAACCCACATGGATCACCGCATCGCCATGAGCTTTGTCGTCGCCGGGACCCGCGGTGCTGGCACGGTGTTGGTGCGCGACACCGAGCACGTGGCCACCTCGTTCCCGAACTTCAAAGCCCTGTGCACCGGGCTTGGCGTCCAACTTAGCGAGCAGACTCTTTGACGGCGCTACCGGTGCCGGTGATCGCCATCGACGGACCCTCAGGCGTTGGCAAGGGGACGGCGTGCGGCCATTTGAGTTCACGCCTAGGCTTTAAATTATTGGATTCTGGCAGCCTTTACCGCCTTGTTGGTCTGGCATGTGAATGGGACGGCGTCAGCTTGGATGACGACGCTGGTTGCACCGAGGTCGCCCGCGCGTTGGACGCCAGTTTCGAACACGCGAACGGGCGTTTGCGCGTGTGGATGAATGATCGCGAAGTGAGCGCGCTGATTCGAACCGAAAAAGCGGGTCAAGACGCGTCGAAGGTGGCGGTCAATCAAGGAGTGCGCGACGCACTGCTGGATTGGCAGCGGCATGCGGCTAAGTGGCCAGGTTTGGTCGCGGATGGTCGTGACATGGGAACCGTGGTGTTCCCAAACGCCGGTTTGAAGATTTTTCTGGATGCCAGCACCGAAGAGCGCGCGCGCCGGCGGCACCAGCAGTTGCTAGATTCAGGGCAGAGCGTTACTCTAGCGGCCGTTTTGGAAGAGATGCGTGAGCGCGATGTGCGCGATCGGACTCGTGAAGCGGCCCCCTTGGAGGCTGCGCAAGACGCGAAAATACTGGACACCAGCACCCTGACGCTCGACGCAATGTTGGGCCAGGTCGATCAGTGGGCCGACGAGTATTTATCGAATTTGGGGAATTAATCCCTAGGCAGCCAAGTGAATTCCCGTCAGCAAATGGGACCACTGGGCTTTTTTTGTTTGGACCGCATCGCTGGCATCGCGGCTTAAGTGGGCATCCTGCCCAAGGTACCTAAAACATGAGCGAAAACTTCGCTGAACTCTTTGAACAATCCCTTAACGATCTGGACATGCGTCCCGGCTCGATCATCGACGCGATTGTTGTCGATATCGATTCTGAAATGGTCACCGTTAACGCTGGTCTGAAGTCCGAAGGCGCGATTCCCCGCGCTCAGTTCTTGGCTGATGACGGCTCGCTGAAAGTTGAAATCGGCGACATCGTTCAGGTAGCCCTGGACGCGGTCGAAGACGGCTTCGGTGCTACTCGCCTGAGCCGCGAAAAAGCGAAGCGCCACGAAGCATGGCAGGTGTTGGCGAAGGCCCACGAAGCCAGCGAGATCATTCATGGCGTCATTAACGGCAAGGTTAAGGGCGGCTTCACGGTCGACGTACAGTCTATTCGTGCATTCTTGCCCGGTTCTTTGGTTGATACCCGTCCGGTTCGTGACGTGGCTCACCTGGAAGGCAAAGAGCTGGAATTCAAAGTTATCAAGCTGGATCAAAAGCGCAACAACGTGGTGGTTTCACGTCGTGCGGTGGTTGAACAGGAATACAGCGAAGAGCGCGACAAGCTGCTCGAGAATCTGCAGGAAGGTCAGGAAGTCAAAGGTGTGGTCAAGAACCTCACTGATTACGGCGCCTTTGTCGACCTTGGTGGTATCGATGGCCTGCTGCACATCACCGACATGTCGTGGAAACGTATTCGTCACCCCTCTGAGATGATCAATGTCGGCGATGAGATCGACGTCAAGGTCCTCAAGTTTGACCGCGAGCGCAACCGCGTATCGCTGGGCATGAAGCAGATGGGCGAAGATCCCTGGGGCGACATCA
>CAKZQE010000240.1 GCA_937139465.1 uncultured Gammaproteobacteria bacterium | reverse complement strand
GGTGCGGCGCTGGGCATGGGCGCGAGCCGTGTTCAGGTGATTACTCACCATGTGTTGCCGCTGGCGCTGCCGGGTATGTTGACCGGCACCATCATCGGGATGGCCCAGGCGCTGGGTGAGACGGCACCGTTGTTGATGATCGGCATGGTCGCCTTCATCGTCGACACGCCGGCGTCGGCCCTGGATCCGGGCACCGTACTGCCGGTGCAAATCTTTATGTGGGCGGACTTTGCTGAGCGCATGTACGTCGCCAAAACATCGGCAGCGATTATTGTGCTGCTGTCATTTTTGATCCTTATGAACGCCATCGCGGTGGTGTTGCGTAAAAAATTCGAACGCCGTTGGTAGGCAGGGGATAGACTTTATGGACATGACCGCGACAATGAATGACACCCAAATTAGCGCAAAGGAGCCGAGCTCAGTGACCAACCAAACTGTGGGCGATGTGACGGTGGAAAATCCCCGCATGCAGGCCAAAAACGTTCAGGTCTTTTACGGCGATAAGCATGCCATCCAGGACGTCACTATCGACATCGGCTCCAACGAAGTGATCGCCTTTATCGGCCCGTCGGGCTGCGGCAAGTCGACCTTTTTGCGCTGCTTAAATCGCATGAACGACACCATCGACATTTGCCGTGTCGAAGGCGCCATCACCATGGATAACAAAGATATCTATGACCCGAGCGTTGACGTGGTGCCGCTGCGCGCACGGGTTGGGATGGTGTTCCAAAAGCCCAACCCCTTCCCCAAGAGCATCTATGACAACGTCGCCTATGGCCCGCGTATCCACGGCTTGGTCGAGAGCAAAGCCGAATTGGACGAGGTGGTGGAGCAATCACTGACGCGTGCCGGACTTTGGGAAGAGGTCAAAGACCGCTTGGACCAACCTGGCACCGGTTTATCAGGCGGCCAGCAACAGCGTCTGTGCATCGCCCGCGCCATTGCGGTGAGCCCTGAAGTGATTCTGATGGACGAGCCTTGCTCGGCATTGGACCCGATTGCCACGGCGCGCATTGAAGAGTTGATTCACGAACTGTCCGATCAGTTTACTATTGTGATCGTGACGCACTCGATGCAACAGGCCGCTCGCGTGTCGTCGCGCACGGCTTATTTCCACCTCGGCAAGCTGATCGAAGTGGGGCCGACTAAGCAAATCTTTACGTCGCCCCAGCACGAGTTGACCCAGGACTACATTACCGGACGCTTTGGATAACCCATGGACTTAAAATCATCAGACCTGAACCAGCACATTTCGTCGCAGTTCAACGAAGACCTCGAAAGCCTGCGCACGCACGTGCTGAAAATGGCCGGCATGGTCGAGCGCAACCTGCGTGACTCCCTGGTGATCCTTGAGTCGATGGAATCGGGCTTGTTGCCGACTATCGAGCAAGTGGAACACCAGATTAATGCCTTTGAAGTCGCGGTCGATCGTGAAGTGATCAACATCATCGCGCTGCGCCAGCCCGCGGCGTCGGATCTGCGCGTTGTGATGGCGATTTCGAAGATCGTGCGTGATTTGGAGCGCATGGGCGACGAAGCCTACAAAATCGGCAAGCTGGCCTCGGATTTGGCTGGCGATCCGCCCCCGGCGATGGCCCTGAACCTGTCAGTGAGCCTTGGGCGTCAGGTCGCTGAGTTGGTTAAGCGCGCCGTTGATAGCTTTGTGCGCTTGGATGCGGAGCAGGCCCGCGAGGTGGGCGTTGCCGACCGCAGCATTGATGCGGATTACGAAAGTGCTTTGCGCGCCATGTCGACCTTCATGATCGAAGACCCTCGGGCGATTGGACGCTTGGTCAAACTGCTGTGGATCTTCCGTGCGTTGGAGCGCATCGGCGACCACGCCACCAACGTCAGCGAGCAGCTAATCTACGCCGTCCGAGGCAAAGACGTTCGCCATGCAGACGTCACTGAATCCCAGGTCAACGATATCGTCGAAGACCGCGAATGAATGGACTTAAGGCCCTCTTTGAGGGCTTTGGGCTGATTCTGTCCCCGGGGCTAAAGCGGTTCGTTTTGGTCCCAACCCTGGTTAATTTGATTGTGTTCGTGGCCTTGATGGTGAGCCTGTGGGGCTTGCTATCGGGGTGGGTCGTGGCGGTTATGGATTTTCTGCCGGGGTGGCTCGACTGGGTCAGCTTTTTGATCCAGCCGCTGGCGGTCTTGGTCGCCATGGTGCTGTTTGTGTTTGGTTTTACGGTTATTAACGGCTTTCTGGCGGCCCCGTTTTACGGCATTTTGGCTGAAAAGGTCGAGCGCCGCTTGGACCCTGAAGCGGCGCTACCTCTCGAGAGCATGGCCCAGCTCGTCGGGCGCACCCTGGGCCGGGAAGTCACCAAATGGATGTGGTATTTGCCGCGGGCGCTATTGCTGGTGCTGTTTTCACTGGTGCCGGTAATTAACTTGTTAGCGCCGTTGGCGTGGTTCGCTTTTGGCGCCTGGGTGCTGTTGATCGAGTATCGCGACTATTTAAACGACAATCACGCGCAGCCATTTGCGCTCACCCGGGCGCAGGCCTGGCAGCACCCCTTTGATTCGCTGGTGTTCGGCGGTTCCGTGTTGTTGCTGATCAGCGTGCCACTGCTGAACCTATTGATCCCCAGTGCGGCCGTCGGCGGCGCGACAGCTTGGGGCGTCAGGTTGCGTCAGGACCCGCTGGCGCAGCCTCGGCTTCAGCGCTAGCGCTGCCTTTGGCAGTTGAGGCGGTGATGTCGGGCAGGGCTGCCGGTTTCACCTGGTTCAATGGGAAGCGGCAGATGAATTGGCTGCCGCTGCCAAGCTTGGACTTTATTCGCAGTCGGCCGTTGTGCCGGTCCATCACGTGTTTGACGATGGCGAGCCCCAAACCGGTGCCGCCGGTGGCGCGGGCACGCCCCTGATCGACCCGATAAAAGCGCTCGGTTAGCCGTGGCAAGTCCGCCCTGGGAATGCCTGGCCCGGTGTCGGCGATGGTCAGTAGCGCATGGCTGTCAGTGACTTCCCAGGACAGCGTGATCTGGACGCCGCTTTGCCCATAGCGCACCGCATTAACCGTCAGGTTACGGACCGCGGTGAGCATTTCCTTGTGGTTGCCGTTGAGCTGCCAGGCATCGTCAGCGATGACCTCGGTGACAATGGTTTTCTCCAGCGCCTGGGCGAGCTCTTGGGCGTCTTGGGCAGCACTGGTGAGCATGGCTTTGATATTTAGTGGGGTCGGGTCTTCAAGGCGCGTGTTTTCGAGGCGATTGAGCCACAGAAGGTCCTCGACAATGTCCTGCATACGGTCGGCCTGCTGGCCAATCTGGTGTATCGCCTTTTGAACGGGGGCGGGCAAGGCCTCATCCATTGAGACTAGGGTTTCGGCGTAGCCCTTGATAACCGTGATTGGGGTTTTCAGCTCGTGGGACACGTTGCCAGCAAAGTCACTGCGGGTTTTTTCAAGCTGCTTGACCCGAGTGATGTCACGAATGATCACGGCTTTGCCGTGGGCGTCGTGGGGAAACACGCTGAACTCTAAGGTTTTGCTTGGATCGCTCGGGCTGGGGGCGACGACCTGAACCGTTCGGCTGATGTCCCCCAGTAGCACTTCAAAGGCGGGGTCGCGCAGGTAGTTGTCCAGCGGCCGCCCCAGGTCTCTGGTTTCATTCAGGGTCAGGAACTTTTCTGCACTGGCGTTCCACCAGCGCAAATAGTTGTTTTCTCCGACCAAAATAAAGCCACGGTCAACGGCGGCCAGCGCCGCTTCGATATGGCCAAGCCGGTTCATGACCTGTTGCTGATGGCTGGCGCTTAGGCGATCGCTTTTTTGGATTTGGTAGGCGATGTCGCTTTCCAGGCCATCCATAAAAGGCAGCAGGCTTTCATCCCGGGTTTCGACGTAACGGTGCAGGTTGATGCGTGCCCGGGCTGCAAACAGCATGGATCCACCGAGAACAACCACCCCGGCGACCCAAAATGAGCCGCTGGCCCACCACAGAATCGCCCAGAGCAACAGCACGAGGCTGGCATCCTGGATCGTTTTTCGTTGCGCTTTGGTTTGGCTCATGGGCTCCCGTCCATGGTGGCTCGCGCTAAAATGTAACATTCTGCGCGTAGTGTTTAGGGTTATTTCACTCAGTATTGAGGTCGAGTGTGACCATTGCGCATTACGAGCGTGAGCTCAGCTGGTTAAGTTTCAATGAACGGGTGCTACAAGAGGCGGCCGATCCCAATGTGCCGCTGGTCGAGCGCGTCCGTTTTTTAGGTATCTACTCCAACAACCAGGACGAATTTTACCGGGTACGCATTGCCGATGTCCGCCGTAAAATCCGAATTCTTGAGGTGTCCGATCCTCAGGGCGCCGCGCTGCAGCGGACCTACCTTAATCGGCTGCATTCGCGAATCAAAGAACTGACCGAGCGCTTTGAGGCCATTTACATGGAGCTGATTCGCGCGTTGGCGCGGGCAGGGGTGTTTTTGGTCAGCGAAACGCAGGTCACTGAGGAGCAAACCCTCTGGATTCAAGGCTATTTCCGCCAGCACGTGTTGCCGCATGTGGCGCCGTTTTTCCTCGGACCGAATCACACGCTGATCCACGAAATTGAGGATGACGCGGGGTATCTGCTGGTTCGCCTGAGCGCCGAGGGGGGTGAACGCTTCGCCATGATTCGCCTGCCCACGGACAAGGTACCCCGTTTCATCGAGTTGCCCCGGGGCAAAGGCCGGCGCCAGCGGACCCTGATACTGCTGGATAACGTAATACGGATTGGCATGGCCGACCTGTTTGAGCCGGTGATTAAGTACGACCGCGCCGAGGCCTGGTCGGTCAAGCTGACCCGGGATGCGGAATACGACTTGGCGGATGAGATTGATATGTCGCTGATGGAGCGCATGGATTCTGCGCTGGATCAGCGCCTCAGCGCGATGCCGATGCGGCTGGTGTACGACCGAGAAATGCCCCAGAGCGTGCTGAGCATGGTGTGCCAAGTGTTGGCGGTTTCTGAACGTGAATCCCTGTCTCCAGGGGGGCGTTATCACAACTTTAAGGACTTTATCTCCTTTCCCGGTGAGCTTGGCCGTAAGAGCCTGGTGAACAGAGCCATGCCGGCGCTACGTTCGCCGCGTTTTGCCGCGTCGCGCAACGTATTCAAAGCCATTCGCCAGCACGATATCTTGCTGTACTTTCCGTACCACGATTTCGGCCACTTCACCGAATGGTTGCGCCAGGCGGCTTATGACCTGAAGGTTGAGCGCATTCAGATCAGCCTGTACCGGTTGGCGTCGGATTCCCTGGTGATTAAGTCGCTGATGGACGCGGCGCGCAGCGGCAAACGGGTCGAGGTGGTGCTGGAGCTGCAGGCTCGGTTTGATGAGCAAAACAACCTTGAGTGGGCGCGGGTGCTGACCGATGCCGGGGTCAAGGTTTCCTTCGGTATTCCAGATTTGAAGGTCCACGCCAAGGTGTGTTTGGTGACGCGTCGTGAAAAAGGGGAGCTGGCGCGCTACGCCTATTTCGGGACCGGCAACTTCCATGAGAAAACCGCCCGCGTCTACACGGACTTTGGCTTGTTCACCGCCAATGCGGAGCTGTGCCACGAGGCCGCCGAGGTATTCAAATTCATCGAGCGCCCCTACACGCGCTTTAACTTTAAGCACCTGTGGGTGTCGCCCACGAGTCAGCGCGAGCAGATTTATCGCCACATCGATCGCGAGATTAAAAACGCCAAGGCCGGTGGCAAGGCCAGTGTGCGCGCCAAGATCAATAATTTGGTGGACGACGGCATCATTGCCAAGCTCTACGAGGCGTCCCAGGCCGGCGTTAAGGTCGATTTAATCGTGCGCGGCATGTGCGCGCTGCGGCCGGGAATCGAAGGCGTCAGCGACCGGGTCAGCATTATTAGCATCGTTGACCGCTTTTTGGAGCACCCGCGTCTGTGCGAATTCCACAATGGCGGAGACCGGGTGGTGTACATTTCCTCGGCCGACTGGATGACTCGAAACCTGGATCGGCGCGTCGAGGTGGGCGCGCCGATTTTGGACCCGGTGTTAAAGGACCGGATCAGTCAACTGCTGGACCTGCAATGGCGCGACCGCGCCAAGGCGCGACTCATTGACGCGGACCAGGTCAACACCTATGTCCCCCGGGGCAACAAACCTAAGTTACGATCCCAGCTGAAAACACACGAGGTGATTGCCAAATGGGACAGGGACTTACTCGGTGACGACTGACCGTCACGCGGACTTGGTGGCCATTGACCTGGGCTCGAATAGCTTCCACATGGTGCGGGTGCAACACCGCGATGGTGAGTTGCTGACGCGCTACAAAGATAAGGTGCGGGTGCGCCTGGCGGCGGGCCTGGACGACCAAGGCTACTTGGACGAGGACAGCATGCGGCGCGGGTTGGCGGCCCTAACGCGGTTTGAGTCGCAGGTCGCCGGATTGCCTGGAAAAAATGTTCGCGTGGTCGCTACCCACACATTGCGGGTGGCGAAAAACGCCCACGAGTTTTTAGCCCGTGCGGCGGCCGTGTTTCCGCATCCGATCGAGATTGTTTCCGGCCCGCAAGAGGCGAGCCTGACCTACGCTGGGGTGGCCTACGGTCACGCCATCGATGCCCAGGCCACGGTGGTCGATATTGGTGGGGGCTCGACCGAATTTGCCCAGGGCGTGGGTTCGCAGGTCGACAGCGTTGCGTCCTGTGCCATGGGCTGTGTGGTCTACAGCGAACGCTTTTTTGGCGCAGGCCAGGCCAGCGCCCGGGGCTTTGAGCTGGCCCGCATCGAGGCCAAGCTGGCGCTGGACTCCGTCGCCGACCAGTTTGGCCACAGCGGCCGTGTGATTGGATCCAGTGGCACCATCAAGGCCTGTGCACAACTGCTCTCGGCGATCCAGGGCAGCCCACTGATTACCGCCGAGGGGTTGTCGGCGCTGGAAACCCTGCTGTCCTCGGAGGCTCCCGATCGCATTTCCGAGCAGTTTGGCGTCAGCGTCGAGCGCTGTGAGGTGTTGCCCGCGGGTGTGGCCATTTTGCAGGCTATTTTTGAGACCTTTGACATCTCGGTGATGGAGTTTTCCCACGTCGCCTTGCGCGAGGGGGTGTTGCTAAGCATGGTGCCAGCCCATGACGACGGTACCCGTGTCCGTACCGAGGCCCGTCGCCAGCTATTGCGCCGTTTTAAGGTCGACCAGCGCCAGGCGAAACGGGTGGTGTCGGCCGTCACGGCCTTGCTCGATGGGCTGGGGGTGGAGGACGAGCGGGTTCGCGACCTGACGCTGGATGCGGCGCGTTTTCACGAGCTAGGCCAGGCCATTCAGTACGGCGGCTATCAACACCATGGGGCCTATGTGTTGCGCTACGCGGACATGGCCGGGTACCCACCGGCGGATCGGGAGTGCATCGCGGCCTTGGTGGCGGCGCACCGCAAAAAGATTGTCGACCCGAGCAGTATTGCTGAACCCTTTCGGTTGGCGCTGGTGGCGCTACGCATGGGTGTTCTGAGTCAGAGCACACGGGTCGAGGGCACCGAGGTGCCGCCGATCAAGCGGACCGGCGACGGCATTGAAGTGTCGGTAAAGTCGGATCCGGGGCCACTAGTGGCCGCGGACATCGTCCGAGAAGCCAAATATCTGAGCGCACTCGGTCTTGTGTTGGTGGCGTCGTAAACGGTGGCCTAAACAGCCCCTAGGCACAGGGGCTGAAGCGGTAGCCCGTCCCGCGCACGGTTTCGATCAGCCCTTCGTATTCCGTGCCGATGGCTTTGCGCAGCCGGCGAATGTGCACGTCAACCGTGCGATCTTCGACGTAGACGTCCCCGCCCCACACCCGATCCAGTAGTTGCGCCCGGGAAAAGGCTCGGTTGGGGTGGGTCATAAAGGTCTGAAGCAATCGAAATTCCAGGGGGCTCAGGGCCAGGGTATCGTCCTGAACAAAGGCTTTTTGGCTGATGGGGTCCAGGCGCAGTCCGCTAAATTCGACGGGTTCATCAATGCCCTTGGGCGTGGTGCGGCGCAGAATCGCTTTGAGCCGCGCTACCAGTTCACGGGGCGAAAATGGCTTGGTGATGAAGTCGTCGGCCACCGATAGCCCGGTGATTTTCGCATCTTCATCGTCCTTCGCCGTCAGCATGACGATGGGCACGCCCTGATGGTCGGGATTTTTGCGAACCTTGCGAGCGATCTCCAGGCCACTGGCGCCGGGCATCATCCAGTCCAGCAGCATCAAATCGGGCTGGTGGCTGGCCAACATGCGCATGGCCTGGGTGCCGTCGGCGGCCTCCAAGGCTTCGTAGCCGGCCATTTCCAGCGCCAACACGATCATTTCGCGAACGGCCGTTTCATCATCAACAATCAATACGCGTCGGGTGGCACTCATTTACATCAATCCTCGTCTGTGGAAAGGATTTAACGCCTTGATTGTTACAGTTTTGTTAACGCAGTTGGAAGGCGTAGTCGAGTACCGTGGCGACGAAGATCACCAGCCCGACTCGGTGGTTAACCGTGAAGGCTGCAAAGAGTGTGGCACGGTCGCTTTTGTCGATGCTTTTGTGTTGATTGACGAACAGGTTCGCCGCCACGCCCATCCCCAGGGCAAAGGCTAGGCCCAGCCCCGCCTGCCAGCCAGCGAAGGCCCAGCAAAGCCAGGCCAAGCCCTGAAAGGCGCCCACCATGCGCTGGTCATGGTCGCCAAAGGCGATGGCCGTGGATTTGATGCCGACCTTGAGATCATCGGGCTTATCGACCATGGCGTAGAGCGTGTCATAGGACAGCGTCCAACACAGGTTGGCGACAAACCACAGCAGTGCATTGACGCCAATGGGCTCACCGGCGGCGACAAAGGCCATAACGATGCCCCAGCTAAACGCCGCCCCAAGGAAAAACTGTGGGTAGTGGGTAAAACGCTTGGTAAAGGGATATAGCATCGCCAGCCCGACGGCGACCACACTGGCGGCCCAGGTCGCCGGGGATAACGTCAGTACCAGCCCAAATGCGGCCAGCATCAAGACCGCAAAACAACCCAAGGCCTGGCGGGGTGTCAGGGCGCCGGTGACCAGGGGGCGGTGCTGAGTGCGCTCAACGTCGCCATCCCAGTGGCGGTCGGCATAGTCGTTGATGGCGCAGCCGGCGCTGCGGGTCAAAAAGACCCCCAACGCGAACACCACCACCATGTGCACGCTGGGTTGGCCTGCGTTGGCCACCCAGACCGCGATCAGGGTGGGCCACACCAGTACCAGCCAGCCCGCCGGGCGGTTAAAGCGAATCAGGTCAAGGTAGGCGCTCAGCACTAGCGTTCTAGATCCTTGGCCATGGCGTCGAGGCTATCGGCGGCACCAATCACGGTGTTAACCGCGGCCTCGACCTGGTTGGGTGTCAGGCCCAGGTAGTCCAGCGTGGCCTCGGGGATGTGGCTCGGCAGCTCGGGGATGTAACCGCGCTCAGCGAGCAGGCGTGTGGCCACGAACAACAGTCGCGAGTAGGTCGCATGGTCGCCGTGAATGTCGGGCTGGTGCTGATGCCGCAGGGCGTCACAGACCGGCTCAGGCAGGCGCCAACTGGCCAGCAGTTCCGCACCGAGCTGTTCGCGCCCCAAGGTCAGCAAGTGCCGATCTACATAACGCGGCGGCAGGTGCGCGTTGACCTGTTGGTAGCGGCCAATGTTTTTCGCCAGGGCCGGAAATACATGCGACAGCACCAGTTGGCCGAAGTTAAACAGCAGCCCACTGAGGTAAGCCAGCCCGACGTTCGGCCGATGGCTGGGGTCCATGGTTTTGGCCAAGGTTTCCATCAGGGCGGCGCAGTAGATGCTTTGGGTCCAAAACGAGGGTTCGCCGCGGCGACCCTTTGGCGGCGTCACGCTTTTGCCCAGCGACAACCCCAGAGCAAGGTTAATCACCATGTCATACCCCAGCACGCGAATCACCGCATCGGAGACCGAATTAATGACCCCCGGAGCTGCGTAGTACGGCGAGTTGGCCCAGGACACCACCTGCGCGGCCAACGACGGATCCGTTTCCACCGCCTGCGCCAGCTCATCCAACCCGGCATCCGGGTCCAGCTTTAGCCGGATGATCTCGGTTGCGGTGTGGGGCAGCGGGGGCATTTCCAGGGTTTCATCGAGGCGTTTGCGCACCCGTCGCCCGGTCAGGTTTTCGATCTTCTGATTGAAGCTGACTTCGTTTTGAATCTCGTCGAGCAGACTCAGGCGAAGGGTCATGTCGTGCACCGCGGTGCGTGGCAGGTGCTGAAGTAGCTGCTCCTGGGCCATTTCGACGAAGCCGAGCTCGGTGTCGACCTGCCAGGCGCCCTGGGCCGCGAGGGCCGAGTCAATCATGGCCGGGGCGTTGCTGAGCATGGGGCAGCTAGCGCTCTGTCCGCCGATGTCGAGCGTAATCGGCTTGCCGCTGGTCACCGTCAGATGCCCGCCGACGATGCGCTCGACGGCAGCCAGGTCCAGCAGTCGGTCGACGCTAAATAGCAGCTGCAGCTGATCCCCGCTGGCGGTGGTGCAGAGCACTCCCCGCAGGTGTTGAGTCGGGTTGGGGTCGTCGGTCAAAAAGTGGGTGTTGGTCATAGGCTAAGTGTATGTGGTTTTGATCAAACTTGGGTGTAAATCAGGCGTGATCCCACCCAGCGTTCGATCAGTTTTTTGGCGTTTTGAGGCTCATCCGTCAAAAGCCGCTGTGCCAGTTGGGTGGTGACGGGCAACAGGTCGCGGTCGCGCGCCAAATTGGCCACGCGGAAGCTCAGGTCACCGGTTTGGCGGGTGCCGAGCATGTCGCCGGGGCCGCGCAATTCCAGGTCCTTTTCTGCAATGACAAAGCCGTCGTTGCTGGCGCGCAGGGTTTCCAAGCGTGCGCGTCCATTTTCCGTCAACGGCGGCTCGTACATGAGCAAACAAAAGCTGGCGCGCTGGCCACGCCCGACGCGGCCGCGGAGCTGATGCAATTGAGCCAGCCCCAAGCGTTCGGCGTTTTCAATCACGATGAGGTTGGCGTTGGGCACGTCGACGCCAACTTCGATCACGGTGGTGGCGACCAGCACATGGGTGGTGCCGGCTTTAAATCCGTCCATGGCGGCTTGCTTCTGCTCGGCACTCATGCGCCCGTGGACCAGGTCGACGCGCAGATGCGGCAAGGCATCCGCCAACCATTGGTGGCTGGTCTCAGCGGCCTCGGCGGCCAGATGCTCGGACACCTCAACCAGGGTGCAGATCCAGTAGACCTGACCGCCCTGGGCCACCAGGTGACCGATACGCTCGGCGACCTGATTGCGCTTGCGTGCACTGATCACGCGGGTGTCGATGGGTGTTCGCCCCGGCGGTAGCTCGTCGATTACGCTCATGTCCATGTCCGCATAGAGGCTCATGGCCAGCGTCCGCGGTATCGGGGTGGCGGTCATGATTAGCTGGTGCGGCCCGGTGGTGCCACCTTTTCCGGTCAGGGCCAAGCGCTGGTGGACGCCAAAACGGTGCTGCTCGTCGACCACCACCAGGCCGAGGTCTGCAAATTCGACACCATTCTGAAACAAGGCGTGGGTACCCACCGCAATCGCCGCCTGACCGCTGGCCAGGTGCGCCAGGGCTTCGCGTTTGGCGGCGGCCTTCATCGACCCAGACAGCCACACAACGTCAAATCCCAGCGGCACAAACCAGGCAGCAAAGGCGTCGCGGTGCTGCTCCGCCAGGATTTCGGTGGGCGCCATGACCGCGACCTGCAGGCCCTGGGCCAGCACTGGAAGTGCTGCCATGGCCGCGACCAAGGTTTTGCCGGCGCCCACGTCCCCCTGGACCAGCCGATGCATGGGGACGGGCTGCGCTAGGTCGGCTTCTAGCTCGGTGATAACGCGCTGCTGGGCGCCGGTGGGGGTGTAGGGCAAGGCAGCGGAAAATCGGCGTTTCAGGGCCGGCGCCGGTGGGCAGGCCGGGGCGGGTTTTTGGCGGCGCAGGGCTTTGCGCTCCAGCAGCGCCAAGCGATGGCCGAGTAGCTCTTCAATCACCAAACGAGAGCGCTCGGGGGCGTCTTCAAATTTGGCCCACTGGACCGGGGTCGGATGGTGCAGGCGCTTGAGCGAAGCAAACAGGTCAGGCAGCTGGTATTCGCGTTCGATGTCGGCCGGGATCAGCGGTTCCAGCAGGTTTTCCTGCTCGACGCGTTGCAGGGCTTGAATCACCAGCTTGCGCAGGCTTTTTTGTTGCAGCCCATCGGTGATGGGGTAAATCGGGTCGAGGGTGTCACTGAGCTCGACCACGGATTCGCCGAACTGCATTTCCGGGTGGACCATTTCCAGCGAATGGGTGCCGACGCGGGCCTCGCCAAAACAGCGCAGGGTGCTCGCGTTTTCCAGCGACGTGCGCATGCCGCGGGAATAGTGAAACAGGCGCAGGGTCAGGGTGCCGGTGGCATCACCCAGCGTTACCAGCAGGCTACGGCGTTGGCCGAAGACCTCGCGGATGCCGAGTTTTTTGCCTTCGATAAGCACCCGCATACCCGGCTGCAGTGCGGCAATCGGTGTAATGCGGGTGCGGTCTTCATAGCGCAGGGGCAGGTGAAATACCAAGTCCAGGATCGAGTGGACATGCAACTTGGCGAGTTTTTCGAGGACTTTGGGGCCGACTCCGGTCAGCTGCTGGAGCGACAGGTCGACGGCGTCACTCATGACTGCAAGGGTTCGGCGTTGAGCTCAATGGCGAGCTTTTTCAGTAGCTCGACCATCATTGTGATCGCCCCGGGGCGCGGGAAGCTGGCCCGCCACGCGAGGGCGACCGTGCGTTTCATGTCGCCGTCGGCAAATCCCTTGTTGACGAGCGTCCCCGGTGCATAGCGCCCGCCATCGATGGCCGAACGCGGCAGCACACTGATGCCAAGCCCGCCGGCGACCATGTGGCGCAGGGTTTCGATGCTTGAGCCCTCGCTGGGCACGCGCGAGCGCTGACTGTTCAGACGATCGGCAAGCCCCGGGCAGGCAGACAGGATTTGGTCGCGCAGGCAGTGGCCTTCGCCGAGCAGCATTAAGTCATCCCGGTTCAGATCGCTTTTCACAATCTGACCTTTTTGCGCCAGGGGGTCGTTTTGATTCATCACGACCTCGAAGGACTCCTCGTAGATCGGCAGCGTCACCACGTCCACCTCAGTAAAGGGCAGGGCGACAATAGCCGCGTCCAATTCACCTCGGCGCAATCGGTCTCTAAGCTGTGCGGTGAAGGCTTCCTCGATGATCACTGGCATGTCCGGCGCGGCATCCAACGCCATCGGGATGAGAGCTGGGAACAGGTAGGGGCCGACGGTGTGAATTGCGCCGAGGCGAAAGGACCCGGCCAGCGGGTCACGCTGTTGGCGGGCCATCTCACCGAAGTCCTGGGCGTGCTCCAAAACGCGCTGTGCCTGCAATACCAGGGGCTCGGCGCTGGGCATTAGCCTGACGCCGGCGCGAGCGCGCTCAAACAGGGCCAGGCCCAGCTCTTCCTCCAGGCGCTTAATGCCGGCGCTTAAGGTGGGCTGGGACACGAAGCAGCGCTCGGCGGCGCGGCCAAAATGTTTTTCTTGGGCTAGGGCTACGAAGTAGCGAAGGCCAGTAAGGGTCATAAGTGTGACGCAATTAAATCGATGCCTCATTCTGGGGGCAGGGGCGCTGGGCATCAAGCTGGGTTTGCAGTTGCAGCACGCAGGCCATCAGGTGATCGGGATTCGGCGCAACCCTGATCGCATTCCGGCGCCATTGACGGGCGTCGCGGGCGATTTGTCGGACCCGGCGGGTTTGACGTCAATTTGGCGCCAGCATTTACCACCGGATGGGGGTGAGCTGACCCTGATATTGACCCCGGATGGCTACACCGAGGCCGCTTACCGACGCACCTTCGTTGAGGGGCTCGTCAACGTCGTCGAGTCGTTGCGCAAGGCCGACAGGCGGCCGCATCTGACCTTTGTGTCGTCCACCAGCGTGTTTGGCGATATCGAAGGCGAGGTCAATGAATTGAGCCCCGTGTCCCCCAAGGCCCCCGGCGCAAAGGTGCTGTGGCAGGCAGAGCAGTGGCTGGCGAGCCAGGAGTTTGATCTAACCCGAGTCCGCTTTAGCGGTATTTATGGCCCCTCGCGCCTACGCCTTTTGAACAACGTTCGTGCAGGTCAGGTGCCGGGTGTTGCCAATGCGCCTACGAACCGAATTCACGAGGATGACTGCGTGGGGCTGCTGCGATGCGTGGTGCGCTCGGTTCAGGCGGGGTTAGCTGTGCCTAGCTTGATCCACGGAACGGACGAAGATCAGGCAACGCTGGGTCAGGTGGCGGCGTTTATTGCGCGCAAATTGGAGGTGCCGTTACCGGCCTTTGATGGTATCCCCAGCAGCCGCGGTGGGCGGCGCTGGGTCAACTCGTTGGGTATCGATGAGCTGGGTTACCAGCTTATCTACCCCGATCACCAAAGCGGCTACCAGCAGGTGATCGATTCGTTGTAATCAGGCCGCCTTAGCGCAGCTCTAAAATGCCGTCCATTTCGATGCTGGCGCCCTTGGGCAGCGCTGAAATTTCGATGGCGGCGCGGGCCGGGTACGGCTCGTCAAAGTGCTGGGCCATGATCTCGTTAACCGTGGCGAAGTTCGACAGGTCGGTCATGAAAATGTTCAGCTTGGCGATGTCGTTCAGGGTGCCGCCAGCGGCTTCACACACGGCACTGAGGTTAGCAAACACCTGCTTGACCTGGCCTTCAAAGTCTTCGACCAGTTCCATGGTCGCGGGTACCAGCGGGATTTGGCCGGACAGGTAGACGGTGTTGCCGACCTTGACTGCTTGGCTGTAGGTGCCAACAGCGGCGGGCGCGTTGTCGGTGTGAATGACGCTACGGTTGCTCATGAACGATCCTTTCGTTATTTGCCGCGGCTGATGCCGAGGACGCATTTCTGGGCGCGAAGCCGGCGCATGACCCGGGCCAGGTGCAGGCGATCGCGGACGCTGACCGCAATGCGGACAACGCTAAGCTTGGCGTCACGCTCTTCGCGCGTGATGCCTTCGATACTGGCGTCAGCATCGGCAATGGCCGCGGCCATTTGGGCGATGACGCCGTTGGTGTTTTCGACCTCGATGGTCAGGTAGGTCTCGAATTCGCCCTGAACATCATCCGCCCAGGTCACGGCTACGGTGCGTTCGGGGTCGGTTAGGGTGTCGGCAATGTTACGGCAGCGTTCGTGGTGTACGACGATGCCTTTGCCGCGGCTGACGCTACCAACAATGGGGTCGCCGGCGATCGGCATGCAGCACTTGCCATAGGAAATGACCACCCCTTCGGTGCCCGCAATCGCCAGTGGCTTGTCGCCCGCGTCGGCCGTTAGCTCGCCACTGAGGCGGTTGGCGATGGTCAGCGCGAAGCGATCGCCCAAGCCGATTTGTTCGAGCAAGGTTTCCCAGCTGTCGACGCTGTATACCTCTAATACGTCGTGGCGCTGCTCGTCGGTGATGCCATCGTTGGACAGGCCGAAGGAGGTCAGTGCGCGTCCCAGCAACCGCTCGCCGAGCTTGATGGATTCGCTGCGCTGGCGGGTTTTCAGGGCGTGACGAATGGCGGCGCGCGCCTTGCCGGTGGTGACAAAGTTCAGCCAGTCCGACGAGGGGCGCGCATTGGGCGCGGTTAAAATTTCGACGGTTTGACCGCTTTGCAGTGGCCGCGACAAGGGTGCCAGCGCCCGGTCCACACGGCATGCCACGCAGCGGTTGCCCACGTCTGTGTGCACGGCGTAGGCGAAGTCGACGGCGGTGGCGCCGCGCTGCAGCTCCAAGATTTTACCCTTGGGCGTGAACACGTAGACCTCGTCGGGGAACAGGTCGACCTTGGCGTTCTCGATAAATTCGAGGCTGTCACCGGCGCGCTGTTGCAGCTCCATCAGGTCGCGCACCCAGCGATGGGCACGGTCCGAGGTGCCGCTGTCCTGGCCTTCTTTGTACAGCCAGTGCGCGGCGATGCCGACCGCGGCCATGCGCTCCATTTCCTCGGTGCGGATCTGAATTTCAATCGGTATGCCGTGCATGCCAACCAGCGTTGTGTGCAGGGACTGATAGCCGTTGGCTTTAGGGATGGCGATGTAGTCCTTAAAGCGGCCCACCCGGGGCTTGAACAGGCCGTGCATGGCACCCAGCACGCGGTAGCAATCGTCGACGGAGTCGGTGATCACGCGAAACCCGTAAACGTCCATGATTTCCGCAAAGCTCTTGTGCTGGTCTTTCATCTTGCGGTAGATCGAATTGGCTTTCTTTTCACGGCCAACCACGCGGCCCTTTAGGCCAAATTCGGCCAGACGATTTTCGATCGACGAGGCAATTTCCTCGACCACGCGTTTGCGGTTGCCGGCAATTTTGGCTACGGCGCGTTCGAGCCGGGCCAGGCGCATGGGGTGCAGGGCGCGGTACGACAGCTCCTGCATTTCGCTGCGCATTTCATACATGCCCAGGCGGTTTGCGATGGGCGCGTAGATATCCAGGGTCTCGCGGCCGATGCGGCGGCGCTTTTCGGGTTTCAGTGCGCCGATGGTGCGCATGTTGTGCAACCGATCCGCGAGCTTAACCATGACCACACGAATGTCTTTGGCCATGGCCAGGGCCATTTTCTGGAAGTTTTCGGCTTGCTGTTCGGCGGCGGTTTCGAACTGGATATGCGTTAGCTTGCTGACGCCGTCGACGAGGTCGGCGACTGGGCCGCCGAATTGGCTATCCAGTGCGGACTTAGAAACGCCCGTGTCCTCAATAACGTCGTGTAACAGCGCGGCTTGCAGACTTTGGTGGTCCATGCGCATGTCAGCCAAGACACCAGCCACCGCGAGGGGGTGGATGATGTAGGGCTCACCCGAGCGTCGCGATTGCCCGGTGTGGGCCTGCTCGGAATAGAAGTACGCCCGGCGAACTTGGCGGATTTGCTCGATGTCGAGGTAGTCCGCCAGGTTGTCGCACAGCGAGTCGATGGTCATCGACAGGGCTTAGGCGTCGTACGGACGGCTGTCCAGGTTGCTGCTGGTCTTGCGCATTTCTTCGCGGGCAGCTTCCTCGGCCGCTTGCTGGCGGTCCGCCTCGTCTTGGGCGGCCATGAAGTCGCTGTTGACCTTGTTTTCAGCGATTTCGCGCAACGCAAGCACGGTGGGTTTGTCGTTTTCCAACTCGACCATGGGCTCTTTGCCCTGGACGGCAATTTGGCGGGCGCGACGTGAAGCCAGCATGACCAACTCAAAGCGGTTATCGACGTTGTCCAGGCAGTCTTCTACGGTGACTCGTGCCATTCGGTGGTTCTCCAAAAAAAGGGTAGTGGGATAGTTTAACTCAGATCTGTCGAAGGCAACAGTTTTGCCAGCAGTGGCGCGATGGTCGGCGCGTAATGGGTGGTCCGGCTGCGCCGGGCGGTGACAATGGTCACCAGCTGGTTCAGGGCGGTCTCGAAATCATCGTTGACCACGAGGTAGTCAAATTCGTGCCAGTGCTTCATTTCGTTTTCCGCAGTGTCCATGCGCGCGGCGATGACCTCGTCGCTGTCGGTGCCACGCCCGGTGAGGCGGCGCTGCAACTCTTCACGCGACGGCGGCAGGATAAAAATGCTTTGGGCCTGGGGCATGCGTGATTTGATTTGCTGCGCGCCTTGCCAGTCAATTTCCAGCAACACATCGTGGCCGCGGTCCAGGTGCAGTTGGACGGCGTCGCGGCTGGTTCCGTAGCGGTATTTAAAGCCAAACACCTGGGCGTGTTCCAAAAATGCTTCGTGATACACCATGTCAACGAAGCGGTCGTCGTCGATGAAATGGTAGTCCCTGCCGTCAATTTCCCCAGGCCGCGGATCGCGGGTGGTGTGGCTAACGGACAGGTACAGGTTATCCATGCGTTCAAGCAGGGCACGGGTGAGGCTGGATTTTCCGGCGCCCGAGGGCGCGGCGACGACAAACAAGGCGCCTTGGGGTGTCAAAGATTTCATGGACCGATTTTACACGCTTTGGGTGGGTCCGTCAGTGATCACGCGCGGCCACACCCGGCGAGCATCCCACGCCGCGATCGCCAACATCAGTGCGGACACCGCCAGGCAAGCCCACAGGCCAAATCCCTGATAGACCGCGCCGGATAAAACCGTGCCGATTAAACGCCCGGCTGCATTGGCCATGTAGTAAAAGCCAACGTCCAACGAAGCGCCGTCACTGCGCGCCAACTCAGTGATCGCGTAGCTGTGGACGGCGCTGTTGATGGCGAACAGGGTGCCGAATATCAGCAAGCCAGTCACCAGCCACAGGCTGCTGCCGGCACCCTGATAAACCGCGATGGCCAATGCCGCGGTAAAGCCCGCCAGCGCCCAGCTCCAGCCCGCGGCGGCTTGGATGCGCACCCAGCTAGGGGCGGTGGCTTGAACCACTCCGTATCCGATCAGCCAGGCGGCCATGAAGCCGCCGATTTGCGCGTGCTCCCAGCCCAAGTGAACGCTGAAATACAGCGGCAGGGCAATGACGAACCACATATCCCGGGCACCAAAGAGGAACAGCCGTGCCTTGGACAGCCGGTTGATGTCCGGGTCGCTGGCGAACAGGTCCTTAAATTTGGGCTTGGCCTTGGTCCGGCCGAGGTCGGTTGTTAACAGCCATAGGATCAGCGCCCACACCACCGCCAGGCCCGTGGCCAGCACCACCATGGCGGGTGCAAAACCAACGGCCGTCAGCAGGATGCCGCCCAAAAAGAAACCAGCGCCCTTGAGCGCGTTTTTTGATCCGGTCAGGGCGGCGACCCAGCGGTACAGGCGGCCCGCGCTATCGCCTTGGAGTACCACTTTGACGCCGGCTTTGGCCGACATTTTATTGAGATCTTCACCCAAAAAGTGCAGTCGGTCGGCCGAAACGTCCCAGCGTTGATTTAATACTCCAACCAGAGCTTTTGCAATAAGGCTTTTGCCCGAGCCTGATTCTCCAATCAAACCGCTGACTTCACCCATTTTC
>CAKZQE010000239.1 GCA_937139465.1 uncultured Gammaproteobacteria bacterium | reverse complement strand
GTCGAGACCACTAGGTGCCCGGTCAAGGCCGCCTGAACAGCCATGTCCGCGGTTTCCTTGTCGCGTATCTCGCCGACCATGATGATGTCGGGGTCCTGGCGCAGCAGCGACTTCATCCCAGCGGCGAAGTCCAAGCCGATGTTGTGCTGGGCCTGAACCTGGTTAAACGCGGGCTCGATCAACTCGATCGGGTCCTCGATGGTGCAGACGTTGACCTCGTCGGTCGCCAGGTGCCGCAAGGTCGAATACAGCGTCGTGGTTTTACCAGACCCCGTGGGGCCCGTGACCAGCACAATGCCCTCGCGCTGGCCCGTCATACGCTGCCACCGCTTTAGGTCGTCCTGATCCAGACCCAAATCAGGGAAGGCTTTCAGCAGCACGTCCGGATCAAAAATTCGGGCAACGAGCTTTTCACCAAAGGCCGTCGGCAAGGTCGACAGGCGCAGTTCAACCTCCCGGCCTAGGGGGCTGCGCGTTTTCAAGCGCCCGTCCTGGGGCTGACGCTTTTCGGCGACATCAAGCCGGCCTAAAGCCTTAAAGCGGCTGACCGTCGCGGCACCAATTTGCGCGGGGACCTGGGTCACCGTGTGCAACAGGCCATCAATGCGAAGCCGAATCCGGGTTTGGTCACGGCGCGGCTCGATATGAATGTCCGAGGCTCGCTGCTCAAAGGCATAACGCAGCACCCAGTCAACGACCTGCACGATGGATTGGTCATCGGCGTCAGGCCGGCCCGCGTCCGGACGAGCCGAGCCCAGGTCCAGTAGCTGTTCCAAATCCGACAGGCGCTGCGCATCGCCGCGCTTTTGGGCCTGGCCGATGGATTGGGACAGGCTGTAACACTCGCCGCGGTGGCGCTCGATGTCCGACGGCGGGGCAATCACGCGCTCGACCTGGCGCTTGCTGACCTGTTCTAGCCCACTGACCCAGCGCGTGTCGCCGGGGTTGGTGACGGCCACAGTGACGTGATCGTGCGTCACCCCCAAAGCCATGATGCCGTGGCTCTGAGCAAACCCCAGACTCATCACCGATGTAATGGCCTGAACGTCCAACTGCAACGGATCAATACGCTCAAAGGGCAGCTGCCAAATGCCCGCCCACCAACGCGCCAGCATGACCTCGTCCCAGGCTTTGCCGCTGCGACTGACCAGATTTTGCTGCGCCAATGCGCTAATGGGGTGGAGGGTGCGGTCGGCCTGGCCAAGGGCTGTGCGCAGGGTCTCAGGGTCGAAATCTCCCTGCTCAATCAAGGCATCGGCCAAGTCCGCCAGGGTGGTAGGGGCAAGTTGCGTCGTCATGCCCACAGTATGGTTCACCGCCAGCTGTTTTGCCTGCGCCTACACGGACTTCGGTTCGCCCCAGCGCCGCTACAACGCGTCCAAGCTCAGCAAGCCCGTGTTCGCGTCCTGACTGCGCACTTTGGCCGCAACCCCGGAGCTAATCAGTTCGGCGGCGGCCGCTGCTGCCGACCAGTCGGGGCCGGATAGCGGATCCAGCGCGCGGCCCAGCGCATCGAGCGGCGAACCATTGTCAGCAAACCCAGCACCCGCCAAGACACGACCTCGCTCGGCTTTGCTGATGGACCCGACATAGCAGGGCACCACCGAGGCAATCCGCCGCGCCTGCTCCAGTACCGCCGGCCAGCCCGCGCCCTTGTCTTCAATTTCAATCTCGGCGATGGGGCTAACGCGGTCGCCCACGCGCACTTCGCCCTGGTCCATCACCACTTCCACCCCAGCCAGGTCCCAGACCTGGCGCGACACCCGGTTTGATGAGGTGGCGATCAGTGGCGCCGTTACCCAGGCAGGTTCTGGCAACAGACGTAGGTCAATCGTCAAGGCGTCACGCGGCCAATTCCATTCCTGGCGCACGCGGATGCCGTCTTGATCCGGCGCCGGCCCCTTCAAGGTTTGTTCAATCTCATCCCCGTTTCGCCGCAAGCGCAGGCCATAGTGCTTTGCCGCTAGCGCGCCATCGGCCGTATCAAAATAGTGATTTTCCAGCGCCAGCACCCGCGTCACCGGGCCTAACCAGGGTGTCAGGTCCGGGGGCGAACCAATCCACACCAATTTCAATTCCAATTCAGTCATGCACAGCCCTCAAAGCGAAGCGAAATATAACCAGCCTAGGGCGCTGAGACGACCGCAACCGATGCCATCGCGACAGCCTTAGTCCATACTCGGGTCATTCGTCACCTTCTAAGAAAGGATCGCCATGACCGCCTTACCCAGCTGGATGGACATGCTGACCGAACTGGTCGCGCACCGCACCATTTCGTCCGCCAGCCCCGAACTGGACACGTCGAACGAACCCGTGATCGACGCCCTTGCCACCTGGGCGGAAACCTTGGGTTTTCGGTGCGAAAAAATGCAGGTCAGCCCGGGCAAGTTCAATCTATTGGCGACCCTGGGTGAGGGCGCCGGCGGGCTGGTGCTATCCGGCCATACGGACACGGTGCCCTTTGATGAGAACGGCTGGGACAGCGACCCCTTTGTGCTGACACAGGTGGACAATCGCCTGCACGGCCTGGGCTCGACGGATATGAAGGGCTTTTTGGCCCTGGCCTTGACGGCCGTTAGCGAACTTAACCCGAGGCAGCTGCGCGAACCGCTGATTTTGTTGGGGACCGCCGACGAAGAGTCGAGCATGGACGGGGCACGGGCACTGGCCCAAGCCGGCTACCCCCGGGCGCGCTTTGCCGTGATTGGCGAGCCCACGGGGCTGGTCCCGGTGCGAGCGCACAAGGGCATATTGATGGAGCGTATCAACATCAATGGCCAGTCCGCCCACAGCTCAAACCCTGACTTGGGCGTCAGCGCCCTTGATGCCATGCATGCCGTCATCGGCGAGCTACATGACTACCGCAACACCCTCAAAACCAACCACCTGGACCCGGGTTTTAGCGTGCCCTGGCCGTCACTGAACCTGGGCTGCATCCACGGCGGCGATGCGCCAAATCGCGTCTGTGCCGATTGCGCCCTCGATTTTGATTTACGCCCGACCCCGGGCCTGGATCCGGACGCACTGCGCGCCCAAATCGACAGCCGGCTTGCCCAGGTGGCTGAGCAAACAGGCGCCGAGATCACCCGTACACCGCTGTTTGCCGCGGTGCCGCCCTTTGGCAACACAGGCGGCGAGCTGCTGGATCACTGTGCTGAACTCACCGGCCACGACCCAATCACGGTCGGGTTTGGTACCGAAGCACCCTTTTTAGCGGCGCTGGACATGGAAGTCGTGGTGATGGGGCCGGGCAGCATCGACGTCGCCCACCAACCCAATGAATACTTGCCGATCGACCAAGCACAGCAGAGTATGGACATCATTAAGTCACTGATTCAAAAGCACTGTTTATGACAACGGCAAACCAATTCCGGGCCATGGCCCCCTACATCCATGAGCACCGCAACAAACGCGTGGTCATCATGGTGCCCGGCCAAGCCATCCCGGAAGCCTCAAGCCTGGTGCATGACATTGCGCTACTGCAGGCGCTGGGCCTCAAGGTGGTGGTGGTGCACGGCTACCGGCCACAGTTGGACGCCCTACTGACCGCCGCCGGTCACACCCCAGAATTTCACCAAGGCCGGCGCATCACACCCGCCGCCGCCCAAACCCAGGTCCTGGCCGCCGCCGGTGCGACGCGCCTGCAACTGGAGGCCTTACTTTCCCAGGGCATGCCAAACAGCCCCATGGCCCATGCCCGGGTGCGGGTGGTCGGCGGCAACTTTATTCAGGGCCGCCCGCTGGGCGTCATCAACGGCGTTGATATGCAGCACACCGGCTGCGTGCGATCGGTCGACGGCGCTGCGATCAACCGGCACTTGGACAACGGCGACCTGGTCTTGGTGTCCTGTTTAGGCCACTCCCTGACTGGCGAGACCTTTAACCTGCGCCTGCATGAGGTGGCCCAGAAACTCGCGACCACGCTGACCGCGGACAAACTGATTGTGCTGGGCAAACATTGGCCGACGGAGATAAACGGGCAGCCGCTGCTGGAGCTGGCGGCCAGCGAGCTGGGCGACGTGATTGAACAGATCGAACCGAACCAGCGCGACGCCCTGCAACTGGCGGCGGACGCCTGCCACCGCGGCGTTGAACGCGTGCACCTGCTGAATTGGCGTCAGGACGGCGTGCTGCTGGACGAGCTATTCACCCGGGACGGGGTCGGCACCTTGGTGTATCGAACCGCCTACGAGCGTCTGCGCCGGGCCGAAGCCCGTGACATTGGCAACCTGATCGAGCTGCTAAAGCCGATGGAGGAAATGGGTTTTCTGGTCAAGCGCGAACGCGAGCGGCTGGAAACCGAGGTCGACCGATTTGTGGTCGTCGAGCGCGATCGCACGCTGATTGGCTGCGCCGCGCTATACCCGCTGGACGAGGGCGAAGCTGAAATTGCCTGCGTCGCCGTCCACCCGGATTACCAAGGGGGCGATCTGGGTGATAATCTCCTCCACCGAATTGAAAAAGACGCCGCCCAATTGGGCCTAAATCGGCTGTGGGTACTGACCACCGTGGCCGAACACTGGTTCCAAGAGAAAGGCTTCGAAAAAGCGAACGTGGATGCACTGCCGAGCGCGCGAAAGGCGCTCTACAACTGGCAGCGCGCCTCCAAAGTAATGGTAAAGACCCTGTAGGACTGACATGAGCGACAAGCGTAAATATTCTTCCGTCATCGTAGACGGCGTTCCCCAAGCACCCAGCCGCGCCATGTTGCGTGCCGTGGGTTTCGAAGACGCGGACTTCAAAAAGCCGCAGGTCGGTGTTGCCAGCACATGGAGCATGGTCACGCCGTGCAACATGCACATCAACGAGCTGGCTGACGAATCCATCAAGGGCGTCAACGCCGCCGGCGGCAAGGGTGTCCTGTTCAACACCATCACCGTCTCCGACGGCATCAGCATGGGCACCCCCGGGATGCGCTACAGCCTGGTTAGCCGCGAAGTGATTGCCGACTCGATCGAAACGGTCGTCGGCGGCCAAGGCTTTGACGGCGTTGTGACGATCGGCGGTTGTGACAAAAACATGCCCGGCTGCGTCATGGCCATGGCGCGCTTGGATCGCCCCAGCGTGTTCGTATACGGCGGCACCATCAAACCCGGCGAGCAGCGCCGTGACATCGTCAGCGTATTTGAAGCGGTAGGCGCCCACGCCGGCGGCAAAATTGACGACGCCGAACTGATCGCCGTCGAGAAAACTGCGATTCCCGGACCCGGTTCCTGCGGCGGCATGTACACCGCCAACACCATGGCCAGTGCGATCGAAGCTTTGGGTCTGTCGCTGCCGAACTCATCAGCGCAGGAAGCGGTCAGCGGCGACAAGCTGGTCGACTGTCAGCGCGCCGGTGAAGCCGTCGTCAATTTGATCGAAAAAGACATCAAGCCCAGCGACATCCTGTGCCGTAAGGCGTTTGAAAACGCCATCACCGTCGTTATTGCCCTCGGTGGATCGACCAACGCCGTCCTGCACCTGCTGGCGATTGCCCACGAAGCCAACGTCCCGCTGACGCTGGATGACTTCACACGCATCGGTAAAAAGGTCCCGGTATTGGCTGACGTCAAACCGTCAGGCCGCTACCTGATGAGTGAGCTGATCGCCATCGGCGGCATCCGCCCGGTGATGAAGACGCTGTTGGACGCGGGCATGTTGCATGGCGACGTGATGACCGTGACAGGCAAAACCATGGCCGAAAACCTGGCCGACGTTCAGCCCTACCCGGCCGAGCAGGACATCATTCGCGCGCTGGATAACCCCATCAAAGCGGACAGCCACCTGCGCGTGTTGTACGGCAACCTGGCACCCGAGGGCGCCATGGCCAAAATCACCGGCAAAGAAGGCACCGACTTCACCGGTACCGCGCGCTGCTTCGGCTCGGAAGAAGAATCACTGAAAGCCATCCTTGACGGCTCAATCGTCGCCGGCGATGTCGTCGTTATCCGCTATGAAGGCCCCAAGGGTGGCCCGGGCATGCGCGAAATGCTGTCCCCCACCGGCGCGATCATGGGCAAAGGCCTGGGTGACAGCGTGGCGCTGATCACCGACGGCCGTTTCAGTGGTGGGTCGCACGGCTTCGTTATCGGTCACATCACGCCGGAAGCCGCCGTCGGCGGGCCGATCGGATTGCTCCGCGATGGCGACCAAATCACCATCGATGCGGTCGAGAACCGCATCTTTGTCGATCTGAGCGACGCTGAGTTGGCGGAGCGCCGCAAGTCATGGCGTATGACCAAAGCCATGCCGAAGAAGGGCGTACTCGCCAAGTTCGCGGCGCTGGCAGCGCCGGCAAGCGAAGGGGCGGTCACCACCCCCAAATAACGGGTGTCGCCGAGCCCCGGTTGCTCCGGGGCGCTTGGATGCAATCACCGAGCGCCGTTTGCTCCGGGGCGCTTCGCTCCTACGGCGGCCGCTGGCCGGCCGTAGAGCCCTTCGCATAACGGGCTCGGTTGCTCTGGTTATCAAGATCTGTCGCTTGAACCCCAGTACCAAGGCACATGGCGGCCGGATCCATGCCGCGCCAACATCCAGTCCATAGCGGTTCGCTTAATGCCTTACCGGCAAGGGCGAAGCGCCCTCCTTCTCAGATAATCAAGCGAGGCTCCATGCGTCTGATCGGCAACATTCTTTGGTTTGTTTTATTCGGCTGGTGGCTGGCCCTGATGTGGCTACTGGGCGGTCTGGTATTTGCGATCTCAATTATTGGCTTACCCCTGACACGCAGCGCGTTGGAACTGGCGAAAATGTCCGCGTTCCCGTTTGGCAAAACCGTGGTGCACGTGCGTGACCTGGATCACCGCACCGACGGCGTGGCCCAGCTAACCGGCGTCATTGGATTTATCTTCAATGTGCTGTGGCTGCTGACCTTTGGCTTGTCGTTGTTTATCAGTTTCGTTGTGGCGGGGCTGATTGCCTGCGTCACCATCATCCTGATCCCATTCGGGCTGCAGGCATTCAAGCTTGCGGTGGTGGCCCTGTGGCCTGTCGGGCGCCGAGTAAAGTCAGTGGATGAGCTGTATCAGGTGCCATTGAATACGGTTTAGTGTTGCCTCTAGCACCCTAAATCTAACGGCACCAAAAAAGGGGCGTAAGGTCAATTCGACTCGCGCCCCTTTTTTATGTCGGCTAACACCTCAGCCACCGCCGCTGTCGCTGCCTGATCCCAGCAGCACCCGTGACTGGCGTCGACCAAACGGACAGATTGGTCGGGGTCAATGCCCGATCGCCGGGCAAATGACTCGGCGATGCTGGGCGGCACCACCCGATCGCGCTGACCGGCGAGATGGACCTGGGGTAACCCCACAAGACGGCCCGCATTGGCGGCCGGGTCCACGGCCCTGTTCATCGCAGGCAAGCGGTGATGCGCCAGCCAGGGGCTGACATCGATGTTGCCGGCGACCGTCACCAGCCCAATCACCCTTGGATCACGCTGAGCCACCCCTGCGGCAATCAAGCCGCCCCCTGAATAGCCGACCAACACAAGCGGGGTATCCGGAAAGCGGGCCGCTAAAAATCGTTGATAGCGATCCACCACTGACTGGGTGTACCGACCGTCCGTCCAGTCATCCTGACGACACCCTGGGTCCTGGACGTACTGGCACGGGCGCGCCACATAGGCCGCAGATACCCCGGGCGCCTCATCTAGCGCGGTCGCAATACGCAAACCCACGGGATTCAGGGGCGTTGGGTTCAGCGAGGGGCGGCTGGAAGTCACGAATGCGAAGCCATCGCCTTCAATCACGAGCACTTGCGGGCCTGGTTTATCTGCGCTCCCCGGTTTCGCCCAGGCCAGTCGGCGGTCATCAAGATCCGTCCATTCACTCCAGTCCCAACCGGGAGCCAGAGCACGCGCGTTTGCGGCTCGTTCAGCAGGGGTAGGGAGGGACGAGCAGCCGCCTAGCGCCAATAGCAAAAATATTATCCAATGCATGTTGGCTTATCTCCGTTGACTAGTTCGAGGCCTGTCGCAGCAAGTATCGGGCGCCCACCTCACCGGACCACCTTACCAGGCACCTAGATATTTTCGCTCGCCCGCTACCCGCTACGACCCAGCCCTGCGGTAAACACAAAGCCCTGCCCGTAAACCGTCTTCAAGGGCAAGGGTACGCCGGCGGTCTTCAACACCTTGTTGCGCAAGCGGCGGACGCTGACCTCAAGGCGACGACTGTCGAAACTGCTAGGGTCGCCCCCCAAGGCTTGAATCAGGCTGTGACGGTCGACCGTGATCCCCGAGCGCTCAATAAAGACCGTTAGCAGCGCCAGCTCCCGCCCGGTTAGCGGCACCGGCTCGCCGGCCGGAGCACTCAGGGTCCAGGCACTGGGGTCGACCATCCAACGCCCGTCAAGCGTATCTGCTTTGAGGGCGCGCGCGGCCTTTTGCACCGCCGCGAGCAGTTCATCGAAATGTACAGGTTTAACGAGGTACAGGTCCGCATCCGCGTGCAGCCCTTCGATACGCTGGCTGACATCGCCTTGGGCCGTCACCACAATAGCCACCCCGTGACTGAATGACTTAAATTGAACAACGGCTTCCAGCCCATCGCCGTCAGCTAGGCCGCGATCGGCGATCGGCGATCAGAACGTCACAGGTATGGTTCGCCCGCCAGGCTTTGAAACCGGCCAACGAGCGCACACCCGTTGTCGGATAACCCTCTAGATTGAGCAGCTCAACCATTGAGTCGCACAACTCAGCGTCATCTTCCAAAACCAGGATTCGCAGGCTCATCTAGGCATCCGTTACTCGTGAACCGCGAGTGTATACCGCGACAAATGCCTGCATCGCGACACAATCCGACACTATCAGTCAGAATTCACCGGCAGGCGACAGCGCACCGCCACCCCCTCTACGTAGTCCGGGTTGATCGATATGGATCCGCCATGCAACGCCATCACCCGCCGGCACAGGGCGAGCCCAATGCCCTGACCGGGCTGGGCGTCATCGACCTGAACACCCTCGTCAAAGACCCATTCCAGGCTGCTCTGGGGAATACGCGGGCCCGGCGTGCGGCACTCGAACACCCAGTCATTGCCATCCCGCCAGGCCTCCAGCGCCACGAGCGCATCGGGTTGCCCGTACTTTTCCGCGTTCTCAAGCAGGTTACCGAGCAACAGCAAAAACAGCTGCTTGTCCAAATCCACACTGTCAGCGGACGGATGCACCGACACCGTCACCCGGCCGGCGAGCGCGCCCGGGCCGCGGCGCAACGCTTCCTCCACTAGGTCCGCGACCCGCTCGGGCTCGCGCTGCAGCGAATCAGCATCCGTGTAATGACCCATCGACAGCCGCTGCGAAACCAGCCAGGTATCAAACAACCAAGCCAGTTTGCTGACACTGCGGTCGATCACGTCCAGCCGACGTTCACGTTGCGCCGAGTCGTCGTTAACCGCCCGGGTCAACAGCCGCGCCTGATTGCGGATAACGCCCAGGGGGTTGCGCACGTCGTGGGCCAAAAAGCGCTGAAAACGATAAAAGTCGTCGAACAAGCGGGCTTTTTCATCCGCCGCCAGACTCAGTTCGCTCTGCTGGTGGGCGACTTCGCCCGACAGGGCGGCCTCGCGCATTTCCAGCAATGCAATACGCTCCGCCCGGTCCAGCCACAGCTGTCGCGCGCTGGCAAAGGCAAGCAAGACCACGTCCACCCCCGCACCAACTTGTAACGCCGAGCGTGTCAGGGGCGTCGATGCAATCCAGCCAAAATCCGCCAGCCCGGTGACCAGGGTACCGATGACCATCGATCCGCAGGCCGCCAAAAACAGGGGCATCTCAGGAATTCGCTCACGTGCCAAGGACAGCACAATGCCGGCCACCAGTAGCGCAGCCGCCATCATTAGTAGCGACACGCCGGTGTCGGCAATGGGTGCCAAAGACTCGACCATGGCGAACCCCAGCAGCAGCACCAGCAACACCAGTACCGTGGCCAGCGCCTTATCCGCCCAGGGCAAGCGCTGCTTGAGGGACAAAAACGAGCGAATAAAGCCAAAAAAACCAATACCCGCCAGCAGGGTCGCAAATTCAGGGACCCGCTCGTTAAAACCAGGGGAATCGGGCCACAGCACCGCAAAGCCGACACCGGTTTTACCCAGAAGACGCAGCACCACGGCCAGACTAAATAGGGCGAAAAACCCGTAGGCAGACTGCCGCAGCGCCAGCGCAAACAGCAGACTCATCAAGGACACCGTGCCCAGCGCGCCGAAATAAACCGACTGGACAATGCTGTCGCGGCCACTGCGGGCGAGGTAATCCCCCGGGGACTCCAGAGCCACCGGCAAGCTCAACAACCCGCGCGCTTTGACACGAAACCAGACCCCGTCCGCTAGCGCAGCACGGTCAACGTCAAAGGCGTAAAAGCGGTCGAAGGCCGGGCGATCGGCCACTCGTGTACGCGAAGTAACCACCCGGTCGGGCTGGCGTCCCTAGGATCCAAAAAGCCAGTAATCGAAGCATCGCCACCAAAACGCGATACCCAGCCGAGCTATCGGCCCAAGGTCAAAAAGCGATAACCCGGACGCCCGTCAACCGAGGCCACCGCACGCTCATCGATCTGTTGCCAGTCATCACTCAACGCCGGGAAAAACGCATCACCCGCTGGCGCGGTGTCGACCTCGGTCAAGTAAAGCCGGTCAAGTTGGTCGAGGGTTGCGGCGTAAATCTGAGCACCGCCAATGACCATGGCTTCATCCACACCGTCTAGCTCGGCCTGAGCTTTGCCCATGGCAATGCCACGCTCGATTGAGGGCACCACACGGCAACCCGGTGCTGACCAATCGCCGGATCGCGTAATCACAATATTGGTGCGCCCTGGAAGCGGCTTGCCGATGCTTTCAAAGGTCTTGCGACCCATGATGACGGGTTTACCCAGCGTCACGGCTTTGAAATGTTTAAGGTCTTCAGGGAGGTACCAGGGCAGCTTATTGTCAATGCCGATGCACCGGTTGCTGCCCATGGCGACAACGGCCGCCAGCTTGATCATGAATCCGTGGTTTCTGGCAGCAGGGCGATCTCGAACCAGTAGTCTTTCAGCCGCGACATGGCAGTCACAAAGCCGTCCAAGTCCACCGGTTTTTGCACGTAGCTATTGGCCCCGGCCTTATAGCACCGCTCGATATCACGGGGATCGTCCGAGGTCGTCAGCACAATCACCGGAATGCGGCACAGCTGCGCATCGGCTTTGATCTGAGCCAAGACCTGGTGACCGTTTGTGCCCGGCATGTTCAGGTCCAACAGAATAATCGACGGACGCTCGGCATCCTCAAATCCATTGCGGCGAAACAGGTAGTCCAGCGCCTCGTCGCCGCCGGAGCAACGGTTCAGCGGATTGGCTAATTTCGCTTTTTTGAAGGCACGCTTGGTGAAGAGATAATCATCATCGCTGTCTTCGATGATCAGAAGCGTGCCCTCTGGATTGCCAGTCATAAAAACGTTGTCCTGTTAATTGATTCGCAGATAGTGGACTAACTGCTTAACAAAATCCAACATCAGACGGCCACTGGAGCGGGTATGGCGGGGGCTGGGTCGTAGTCCTCCAGGGTAAAATCGGCCAGTGAAATCGCCTCCCAGGCCTTATCGCCACCGCTGTAGGTCAGCCGCGGCCAAGGCGCGGGTGTGCGCGCAATCTGAGTGGCCGCCTGCGCTAGGTGATTTTGATAAAGGTGAACGTCCGCCCCACACCACACCAGCTCGCCGACCTGCAAACCGGCCTTGGCGGCCATCACATGCAAAAACACCGACGCGCCGACACAGTTAAAGGGCACGCCCAACAGCACATCCGCACTGCGCTGGGTCAGCATCAGCGACAACCGTCCCTCGCCAGACACCCAAAACTGATAGGTCTTGTGACAGGGCGGCAAGGTCATCTGATCAAGCTCGCCGACGTTCCAGCCCTCGACAATGATTCGCCGTGATGTCGGGTCGTGTTTCAGCAGCGCCAGGGCGTCCTCGACCTGATCAATTTCGCGTCCATCCGCGGCCAACCAGCGCCGCCATTGCTTGCCGTAAACCGGCCCAAGGTCGCCCCACTGCGCGGCAAAGGCATCGTCTGCCAAGATACGATCCTCGAAATCACGCATGCTCAAGGTATCGCCGGTTTCGTCGCAGTAGCGCCGGTGTGGCCAATCCGACCAAATCGTCACCCGCGGACTGCCCTCCAGCAAACTGCGAATGTTGGTGTCCCCGCGCAGGAACCACAGCATTTCCTTGGCCGCATGCTTCCAAGCCACTTTTTTCGTGGTGAACACGGGCGTCCCGGCTGCCAGATCAAAGCGCAACACCTGCCCAAACAACGACCGCGTGCCGACGCCCGTGCGGTCCCCCCGCGGGTCGCCGTCCGCCAACAGTCGAGCCATCAAGTCCAAGTATTGCTGTTCGGGATGCATCAGGATTCCTTAGTCAATTTGAGCGGGCCGGCCCAGCGAGCCGCATAGCACCAGAGCAGCGCACCGGCGGCCAGCATCGGCAGTGACAATAGCTGGCCCATGGTGACCCAGTCCAAGGCAACGAGCCCCAAATGCGCATCGGGCTCGCGGGCGAATTCGGCCAGAAACCGGAAGGCCGCGTAGCCCATCAGAAAAGCACCGGCGACCTGCCCGGGCCGACGCGGAACCCGGGCGAACCACCACAGCAGCAAAAACAGGGCAAGCCCTTCGCCGGCAGCCTGATACAGCTGCGATGGGTGACGCGCCAGCGCATCAACGTGGGGAAAGACCATGCCCCAGGGCACATCCGTCGGCCGGCCCCAGAGCTCGCCGCCAATGAAGTTGCCCAGACGCCCGCACATCAACCCAATGGGAATCGCCGGGGCCACCAGGTCGCCGACACGGATCAGCGATTCCCCCTCGCGGCGGGCAAACCACGCCAGCGCCACCACGACACCCAACAACCCGCCATGAAAGGACATGCCGCCGTCCCAAATCTGCAGCACCTTTAACGGATTCGCGAGCCAGCCCGAAAGGTCATAAAACAGCATGTAACCGAGGCGGCCACCGCCAATCACGCCCAGGGCGACCCAATTAATCAGGTCACTGATACGCCCCGGCGCCAGCGGCAAATCATCACGTGCGGCGCGGCGCATCACCAGCCATCCACACAGGGCAAACGCCGCAAGGTAGGTCAGCCCATACCAATGAATAGCCAACGGCCCCAGCTGAATCGCGACCGGGTCAATCTGTGGGTAGTTCAACATCAGCCAGTCACCATCAAGACGGCACCCACGACCAGCAAAAACGCCGCGAACACCCGTTTAATCGCCACCGACGACAGGCGCGAGGCGACATTCGCACCCAGCTGAGCAAAGGGAATGCTGAGCACCACAATCGACAAAAATGCCGGCAAATAGATGTACCCGAGCGCCCAGTCCGGCAGCCCCGGCGTAGCCCAGCCGGCCAACAGATAGGTCGCCGCACCCATCAGGGCTATTGGCAAACCGCCCGCGGCGCTGGTGCCGACGGCGCGCTTGGCATCGACGTTGTGGTGAATCAGATAGGGCACACTCATGGCGCCACCGCCGATACCAAACAGCGAGGAAATCCAGCCGATACCGGATCCCGCTGCCACCACATAGGGCCCAGCAGGCAGCGCCCGGGACGCAACCGGGGCCGCCGCCAGCAATAGCCGAGCGGCCATCAACCACGTGAAGCCAGCAAAGGCCAAGCGTAGCCAGGGCCCGGGGGTTAAATCCGCCGTCAACCCACCCAAAATGGCGCCCAGCCCCAGCCCAAGGCCAAAGCGCTTGAACACGGCCCAGTCGACGTTGCCTTTTGCGTGGTGTGCACGGATCGAACTCAGCGCCGTGACGACAATGGTGGCCAAGGATGTGCCAATCGCTAGATGCACCGCAACGCTAGGGTTGATCTGTTCAAGGGCGAACAATGGCAGCAAGGCAGGTACGATGATCAGGCCGCCGCCAATGCCGAATAGACCTGCGCTAAATCCCGCGAACATGCCGATTAGCGCGTATAAAACGAAAAGCATTGGCAACCACTGAAACTGGAAAACACCATCCTATCATGTGTCTGATCGTTGTACGCTGGAGCCACCACCCCGACTTTCGCCTCGATCTGGTCGCCAATCGCGATGAGTTTACCGCGCGTCCAACACAAGCCGCACACGACTGGGAAGAGGGCTTTTTCGGCGGCCGCGACCTCCAAGCGGGCGGCGCATGGATCGGCATCGCGCCCGGCCACCGCATGGCGTGCTTGACCAACGTCCGCGACCCCAAGGCGCCCACGGGCGAGCGGTCCCGTGGCGCCCTGGTCAGGGACTATTTAGCCGGCAGTGCCAACCCAGCTGACTATATATCGAGCCTTAACATTGAGGACTTCAGCCCCTTTAATCTGTTGCTACTTGACGGGCCACACCTATGGTTTTTCAACAGCCAATCCGGCCAAGCACCGAGGCGCCTGCCCGGCGGCGTCTACGGCATCAGCAACGCAAGCTTGAACACGCCGTGGCCGAAAACCCTGTCCGTTTGCCGGGCTATGCGATCAAGCCCTAGGTTGGCGTATCAAGCCATGATGGACACCCACACCTACCCCGACGCGATGCTACCGAACACGGGCGTGTCACCGGCCTGGGAAAAGCGCCTATCGAGCGCACGCATTTTGGGTGATGACTACGCGACCTTGTCGACCACGCAGATCAGCGGCGATGGGCAGGGGTTAACACTTACCGAAACCACCCACGCCAGCGCCAGCGTGGTTACCGGCACGCGCCCGGGTGCTCACTGACTGTCTTCTAGGCGGCGCAGGCCTTTCGGGGCGATCAACTGATCCAGCTCAAGGCCGACAAATTGATCGGTCAGGTATCGGCGCACCTGATCGGGGTTCTCCATCACCAGCACCTCGTCCAGCCACAGATGCGCCTGGTTGAAACTCAGTGCCGTAATGATGCGTTTAACGCGTTTAATCTGAGTCACACTCATGGATAGGCTGTCATAGCCCATCGCCAGCAGCAGGGGCGCCGCCAGGGGGTCGCCGGCCATTTCGCCACAAATCGAGACGTTGACGCTGCACGCCTTAGCCCCGGCCGCGATGGCCGTCAACGCGCGAATCACCGCCGGGTGGAAGCCGTCGTAGAGGTCGGCGACCTGGGCGTTGTCGCGGTCCACCGCCAGCAGGTACTGGGTCAAATCGTTTGAGCCGACGCTGACAAAATCGACGCGACGCGCAATCTCGGGGATCTGATACACCGTCGCCGGCACCTCAATCATTACCCCGATTTTCGGCAAATCAACGTCCAGACCCTCGTGCACCAACTCCTGCCAGGCACGGTGAATCATCGCCAGGGCTTCGTCCAGCTGACTGATCTGGGACACCATCGGCAACATGATCTGCAGGTTACCGAGCCCTTCGCTGGCCGAAATCATGGCGCGCACCTGGGCCATGAACAGCTCCGGGTGATCGAGTGACACCCGAATCCCGCGCCATCCCAAAAACGGATTGGCCTCGTGGATGGGGAAATAGGGCAGGGCCTTATCGCCACCAATGTCCAGCGTGCGCATGGTCACGGGCTTGGGAGCAAAGGCTTCCAACTCTGCCCGGTACACCGCGCGCTGGGCGGCCTCGGTCGGGAAGCTCGATTCCAGCATGAAGGGGATTTCCGTCCGCGACAGGCCACAGCCCTCGCTGGCCGCCGCCAACGCCGACAAGGAATCACCCCCGGCGCCCATGTTGACCAGCAGCGGCAAGTGATGCTGATCTAGGGTCACCGCTGGAGCACCGGCTAGCTTTCCGAGCTCACGCTCGAGCTGGGATTCTTCACGCTTGACCAGTTGATAAGCGACCCGAGTAAATCGGCCCGGATTGACCACCGCCAAGTTGCGATAGCCATCCACGACAACCTCTAGGTCATGCAGGATAGCGCTGGGCAAATCCCCCGCCCCCACCACACAGGGCACGCCCATGGAGCGCGCTAGAATCGCCACGTGGGAGCTGGCGCTACCGCGCACCGCCAACAGGCCCGCGAGCTTATCCCGCGGCACGTCACCGAGCACCGCTGGGGTCAATTCGTCGGCCACCAGCACGACCTGGTCTGGCCATTCGACCTTGGCCGAGGTCGCCTGCAGCGCCGCAATCAGCCGACGACCCAAATCACGAACGTCGCTGCCGCGCTCACGCAAATAGGCATCGTCCATGGCATCAAAGCGCTGGCTCAAGGCTTCTGCGACCCGCGCCGTGGCGCCAATTGCACCCTGGCCGCTGCGTATACGACCCAAAATAGCCCCCGCCAGAGCATCGTCATCCAGCATCCGCGTGTAGGCGTCAAACAGGGTCCGTTCCTCGACCGCGACACGATCGGCCAAGCGATCACTGGTTTGACCCAAGCTGGTCTTCAGTTCATTCACCGCGGCAACAAAGCGCGCTTCCTCGTCACTGGGATTGTCGGCCTGGGTGTTGGGAATGGTCGACAACTGGGAGGACTGCATCACATAGGCGCGGCCCATACCGATACCCGGCGAGGCGCCAATGCCATGGAAGCGGCGGTCATCGCTCAGGGTTTGCCACGCCCAGGCACCCTGTTCACCGATGGCTTGTGCATGGGCAATCACGGAGGACATCTGCGCCGACAGGGTCATCAACATCGACACTTCGGCGTCATCGAAGGCACGCGGCGTCGACTGCTGCACCACAATTACGCCCAGCACCCGGCGCTGGTGCATGATGGGCACGCCCAGGAACGAGAAGTACCGATCCTCGCCGGTTTCGTTCAGGAACTGATAATTCGGGTGATCCGGCGCATGGTCGGTGTTGACGGGCTCGGCGCGCTCGGCCACCAAACCGACCAACCCTTGGCCGTATTCCAAATAGGATTTGCCCACACTCTGACGGTTCAACCCGTCCGAGGCCATCAACAAAAAGCGCTCGGCCTGGGGGTCGTTCAAATAAACCGAGCACACGCCGACGTTCATGGCGTTTTTGACCTTGACCACCAACAGTTCCATGGCGGTATTCAGGTCGCGGGCGTTGGCGACGCCTTGGACGATCCCCCGAAGGGTTTCAATCAACGACATGGCCCAGCGCCGCGTCGCGGATGGGTAGCATTTCAGACAGCACGCGCCGGTATACGTCGCGCTTAAAGGGCACGACCTGGCCCACCGGGTACCACCAGCTGACCCACTCGAACCCTGCGAACTCGGCCTTGGTGCCGGTGTCAAAATGGATCGCGCTGTCGTCTGAAATCAATTCCAGCAGGAACCATTTCTGCTTTTGCCCGACGCAGCCCGGCGGTTTACGGCGAAAACGCCGCGGCAGGTGGTAGCGAACCCAGTCCTGGGTTCGTCCGAGCACCTTAACGTCATCGGGATTCAGGCCAGTTTCCTCGCGCAATTCGCGGTACATCGCCTGTTCAGCGGACTCGCCCTCGTCGACACCGCCCTGGGGAAATTGAGATCCAGCATTACGCGGACGCTGCCCCCAAAAAACCTGGCCGCGCGCGTTCATGAGCACCATGCCCACGTTGAGGCGAAAACCGTCGCCATCTAACACATTGAATCTCCTTGCATTAGACAGCATTCTTTCACCCCTGACCTGAGCTTGGCAATGGAACTGAATGAATCTCGCGATCTTTGACCTCGACCACACCCTTTTGCACGACGACAGCGACCGTGGCTGGAATGATTTTCTGGTCACCCTTGGCGTAGTCGATCCAGACGAGCACAAGGCCAACAACGAGCGCTGGTACCGCGAATACGCCTCGGGAAACTTGGATATCCGCGAATACAACCGCTGGGCGTTCCGGCTACACCGTGAGTTTGGAACCCAAAAAGTCAGCGCGTGGCGCGACCAGTATGTCAACGACGTGGTCCCTGGCATGGTCGCCAAGCGCACGCCGGAAATACTGGACGGTCACCGTGAAAACGGCGATGACATTCTGGTGATTACGGCCACCAGCCGATTTATCGCAGGCCCGATCGTCGACAGCTTAGGTATCGAACACTGCCTCGGCATCGACATCGAACAGGTCGACGGCGAGTACACCGGGGAAATCGTCGGCATCCCGACCTTTCAGGGCGGCAAAGTGGACGCGCTAAAGCAATGGCTGCAGGGTCGCCCGGACTATTCCAGCACCAGCTTCTACAGCGACTCGCACAATGACCTGCCGCTGTTAAAACAGGTTGACCGCCCGGTCGTGGTGGACGGCGATGAGCGGCTGTTGGCCCACGCCGACGCTAACGGCTGGCTCAGCACCAGCTTCCGGGACTGAATCAAGGATGAATACCATGAGCACGCGCGCCCAATTCGATCAACACATGGTGCCCAACTACGCGCCCTTTGCGCAGGTTCCCGAACGCGGCGAAGGCCCCTACATCTACACCGAAGACGGCGAGCAGCTGATTGATTTGGCCGGCGGCATCGCGGTCAGCGCACTTGGGCACTGCCACCCAGTCTTGGTCAACGCACTGACCGAGCAAGCGCAAAAGCTGTGGCACGTCAGCAACCTTATGACCAACAAGCCGGCAACGGACTTGGCGGCGGTGCTGTGCGCAGAAACCTTTGCCGAACGCGTGTTCTTTTGCAATTCCGGTGCCGAAGCGAACGAAGCTGCGCTGAAACTGGCGCGGCGGTATGCCTATGAGGTCTACGGCGCGCAGAAAAACCGCATCGTCGCCTTCGACAACGGCTTCCACGGGCGCACGCTATTTACAGTGTCCGTCGGCGGTCAACCCAAGTACCAAGAGGGCTTCGGCCCTTGCCCAGGCGGCATCACCCATGTGCCCTACAACGATGTGGCCGCGCTCGACGCCACCATGGACGATAACGTCTGCGCCATCATGATCGAGCCGTTGCAGGGCGAGGGCGGCATGATGCCGGCGACAGCCGAGTTTGTCGCCGCGGCACGAAGGCTGGCCGATCAGCACAACGCACTGCTGATTTTCGACGAAGTTCAAAGCGGTGTTGGCCGTTCCGGTTACTTATACGGCTACCAAGCCCTCGGTATTACTCCGGATATTGTGTCCTCGGCCAAGGCCCTAGGCTGTGGTTTCCCGATAGGCGCCATGTTGACCACAGCTGAAATCGCCCGGGTGTTGACGCCGGGTACCCACGGCACCACCAGCGGCGGCAACCCGCTGGGCTGTGCGGTGGCACTGGCAGCCATCAACCTGATTCGTCAGCCCGACTTTTTGCAGACCGTTCGCGACAACAGCGACTGGATGCGCGACGAGTTAATCGCCATGGGTGCCCGCACCGGCGCGTTTAGCGACGTGCGACACATGGGACTGTGGTTTGGTTGTGAACTGTCCCCCGTTCTGAAAGATCGGGCCGGCGATATCATGAAACACGGATTGGCGCAGGGCGTGATGCTGCTCGTCGCCGGCGCCAACGTGGTTCGTCTGGCTCCGGCGCTGAATACACCACGCGACGTCCTGGCCCGTGGCCTCGAAAAAATGGAGGCAGCCATCACTGACACCCTAGGAGGGTAAATGTTTGCGGCGCCACTGAACTCACTACTGACCCATCAGCGCCGCTTCACCGCCCTAGGCATCCTGTGCATGAGCATGCTGGACGCGCATTTCACCCTGCGCGTCATGGCCCTCGGCGCCACCGAAGCCAACCCACTGATGGCCTACCTGATCGAAATGGGTGACCTATGGTTTTTGAGTGGTAAACTGGCGCTAACCGCCGGTGGCGTAGCGCTGCTGATGTTCGCATCAGACCGTCCCAACCGCGGCCCCTCGCCGCTGACTATTTTGCGGCTGTGTTTCTTTGGCTACGCCGCGTTGATGGTGTGGCACCTGATACTTTTTGGTCGGTTAAGTTGAAAGCACTCTGGTTCCTTGGATTATTCGCCCTCAGCATCAACGCCTTCGCCCGCGGCCCGGCCATTGTCGATGACGTCGCTGGCATTCGTTTGGGTGATACCCGCGACGCCGAAGCGGCCGTCTCAAAACGCGCCAAGCCCTGGTTACGGGTCTATTACGATGACCAAGGCCGCGTTGAAGCCGTGCGCTACACCCAGCCTGGGCTCAGCAACGAAGTCAGTAACCAGCGCGCACTGGTTAATCGGGTCTGCAATAAGTACGGCACCAATACGTTTTGCGACAACGCCCGGCGCACCATCAATGACAGCCAAGAAAAATTCATCGGCTTTACGTCGCTGTATACCGTCGAAGGCGGCTACCTGACCGCACGAGTGGGACGCGAGGATGCCTTTTCCTTCTTCCCGCGCTTAAAAGTCGATATTGAGCTGCGCCGCGAGGGCTTTGAGTTCCCCTAGACGTGAGACATGAAGCTCTGAATACCGTTTAGGAACATCTGAACGGAAATTGACACCAAGATCATCCCCATCAGCCGTTCGATGGCCTTCAAACCGCGGGTGCCGAGTACGCGATACAGCACCTGCGACCCCATCATGATCACCGCAACAGCCAACCAAGCACTGCCCAAGGCAATCATCCAGTCAACATTGCGCTCCGGGTCCGTCTCAGTCACCAGCACCAAGGTCGCCAGCACCGACGGGCCCGCAATCATGGGCACCGCCAGGGGCACCACCAAAGGCTCCCCATCGTCTTCGTCCGAGCCCATGACACCACCGCGGGAAGGGAAAATCATGCGCACCGCAATGATCATTAACACCAGCGCGCCACCGATGGACACGGCTTCACGTGACAGGCTCAGGGTTTTGAGCAGCGACGGCCCAATGAACAAAAACGTCACCATGATCGCCAGCGCAATCAACAGCTCACGGAACAGCACCAAGCGTCGCCGTTCGGGGGCAACCTGTTTGAGCACGGACAGAAACACCGGGATGTTCCCCAGCGGATCCATGATCAGAAACAATGTGATTGCAACGCTCCAGGTTTCCATGACGCCTCCGTTTTAACGATCCGGCAGACTATCGAGGTGCACTGGAAAGCGCAAAAGCCCGGTGGAAAATAGGCAAAAAAAGGCGCCACGAGGGCGCCGAAAAAGATCATCTAATGAAGAAGCACCAAGCAATGGTCGTTGCGGGGCCAGTGGCCACTCCGCTTCGACGTCTTGATAGACCAAAGTATAGGGCGATCGCCGCGCCGCACCAGTGGTTTTATTACACGTTTTGTAACCATTTGTAGCGAAGGCCCGGAATCACGGGCACAAAAAAGGCGCCACAGGGGCGCCTTCTTCGTTGAGGTACGTAATGCTTAGCGAGAAATGCTCTGCATGAACGCGTCCTGACGGCCTTCGGCAACGCCGGCCCACAGGTTCTGGTCTTTCTGGAACTTGACCATGTCGTCGTAGATCAGCTTGAAGTCAGGGTTCGACTCACGCAGCTCTGCGTAAGTTTCCTGAGCCGCTGCATAGGCAGCTTCCAACACGTCACGCGGGAAAGCGCGCAGTTTGGTGCCAGTAGAGATCAGCTTCTTCAATGCGACGGGGTTCTTAGCGTCGTATGAAGACATCATGTCAACGTTAGCGCGTGTCGCAGCAGCTTCAATGATGTTCTGGTATTCAACCGGCAGTGCGTCGAACTTTTCTTTGTTGATGTAGACAGACAGGTTCGGACCCGCTTCCCACCAGCCCGGCGTGTAGTAGTACTGCGCCACTTGGTTGAAGCCCAGCTTCATGTCGTCGTGGGGACCGATCCATTCCGCTGCGTCGATGGTGCCTTTTTCCAATGAAGGGTAGATGTCCGCGCCCGGTACTGACTGGGGAACCACACCGAGTTTCTCGATGATCTTGCCGCCCATGCCACCGATACGCATTTTCAGACCGTCAAGGTCAGCGACGCTCTTCACTTCTTTGTTGAACCAACCGCCCATCTGAACGCCGGTGTTGCCTGCGGGGAACGGAACGATGTTTTCTTTGGCGAACAGGTCCTGGATCAGGGTCTTACCGTTGCCGTAGTTCCACCATGCTTGGAACTGACGGTAGTTCATGCCGAAGGGCACCGTGGTGTCCAATGCGTAGGCTTCGTTCTTACCGAAGTAGTAGTAAGAAGCGGTGTGGCCCATTTCTACGGTGCCGTCACTCACTGCGTCGAAAACACCGAATGCGGGGACCAATTCACCACCAGCGAAAACGCGGATTTTGAATTTGCCGTCGGTCATACGCTCGACTTCTTCGGCGAAGGTTACAGCGCCTTCGTAGAATTCGATGGTCGGCGGTACAGAAGTAGCCAGACGCCAGTTTAGCTCGGGGAGTGCGTGGCCCGCAGCCATCGCAGCGGGTGCAGCCAACGCGCCAGCGAGGGCGGCAGCGGCCAGTAGATCACGTCGTTGAGTCATGATTCAGTCCTATTATTTTGTCTGTTTTTTTCGGAGACATCGCGAAACCCGTTACCGAGCTCCTGCGACGGAGTCTCCCCTAAGGCGAGTAGGTTTTGCAATCCCTGCCTAACCGACCTGCGATGAACTCTAACAAAGAATTGGTCTGACCATATTACCAAATAGTTGCAAAGCGCCTTTTCTCGCGGCAATCTCCTTCGCCAAATAAACCACCCACGGACTGCGGTGGTATTGTTAGAGTGTTCACCGGGCGCAAGCATGGCCCACTCTAATAACGATAACCTGCTCCGGAGAAGCTCATGTTTCAGGCACTGATGGCCTTTTCAAAGCTAGTCGACGCCCTCAACGAACGCGTCGGGACCACCGTTAAATGGCTGATTCTTGGGTCGGTACTGGTAAGCGCCGGCAACGCGACCTCCCGCTACGCCCTGGGCATGGCCTCCAATGCGTGGCTCGAACTTCAATGGTACTTTTTCGCCGCCGTGTACATGCTCGGCGCGGCCTACACCCTGAAACGCAATGAGCACGTGCGCATCGACCTGGTCAGCCAACGGCTGTCTGCACGCACCCGCAACTGGATCGACGCCGGTGGCATGCTGATTTTCGTGATGCCGACCACGCTATACATCTGCCTGCAGTCGATCCCCAACTTTTGGGAATCAGTACTCAACCAAGAAGTCAGCCAAAACGCCGGCGGCCTGATCCGCTGGCCGCTGCGTATCTTAGTGCCCGTCGGCTTCGGTTTGCTGTTCCTGCAAGCCGGCAGTGAACTGATCAAGCGCATCGCCTTCCTCAAAGGCGTGGGTGAGGACGTACTGGCTACGGGTGGTCATGCGGATATCGATATGGACGACGTCATCGTTGAGGAGACGAAATAATGGAAGCCTTCTTGCAGGCAAACCTGGCGCCGGTCATGTTCGGCACCCTGATTTTTTTCTTGCTGTCGGGATTTCCCGTCGCCTTCAGCTTGGCTGCCAACGGCATCCTGTTCGGCCTGATCGGTATTGAACTGGGCCTTTTGGATTTTGTGCTGCTGCAAGCCCTGCCTGAGCGCATCTACGGCCTACTGCAAAACGACACACTGCTGGCGATCCCGTTCTTTACCTTTATGGGGATCCTGCTGCAGCGATCGGGCATGGCTGAGGACCTATTGGAGTCCGCCGGCCAGCTGTTTGGCCCCTTGCCGGGCGGCCTCGGCTACGCTGTTATCCTGGTGGGTGCCTTGTTGGCCGCGACCACCGGTGTTGTCGCCGCGTCCGTGATTTCCATGGGCCTGATCAGCCTTCCGGTGATGATGCGGTATGGCTTCAACAACGGCGTCGCAGCGGGTCTTTTGACCTCAGCGGGCTCCCTTGCCCAGGTCATTCCCCCGTCGTTGGTGTTGATCGTGCTGGCCGATGTGCTGGGTGTCTCTGTGGGCGACGCCTACCGCGGCGCACTGGTGCCGTCGTTCTTGATGGTCGGTCTGTTGCTGGGCTACGTGGCCTTTTTGTCAATCACCAAGCCCCACTTGGTACCGGCCTTGCCACCGGAAGCTCGGACCATGCGCGGCATGGTGCTGGTCAAATCCATCCTGGTATCGATGGTGCCTCCGGTTCTGCTTATTTTCTTGGTTCTGGGCACCATCTTCATCGGCTGGGCTACGCCGACCGAAGGCGGCGCCATGGGTGCCGTTGGCGCGCTAATCCTGGCGTTTGTCCGCCGTCGCCTAAGCCGTGAGACCCTACGCGGCGCGCTCGACACCACGACGAAACTGGCCACCTTTGTGATGTTCATTCTGGTCGGCTCAACCATCTTTGCGTTGACCTTCCGGGCCATTAACGGTGACCTCTGGATCGAGCACCTGTTCAGCCTGGTACCCGGCGGCGAAATGGGCTTCATGATCTTCGTCAGCGTCATGGTGTTCATCCTCGGCTTCTTCATCGACTTCTTCGAGATCGCCTTCATCTTGATGCCGCTGATCGGGCCTGTGGCCGAAAACATGGGCATCAACATGGTCTGGTTCCTGGTTCTGGTGGGCATGAACATGGCCATCAGCTTCCTGACACCGCCCTTTGGCTTCGCGCTGTTTTACCTGCGTAGCGTCGCACCGAAGAAGTCCTATGTGGACAAGATTACCGGCCGCAAGATTCCTGCTATGACCACGCAGCAGATCTACAAAGGCGTGCTGCCGTTTATCTGCATCCAGGTGCTGAGCATGGTGCTGATCTTTATCTTCCCCGAGTGGGTCACTGGACCAGAAGTGGTGATCAACGAAGCGGATTTGGACAACATCAGCTTTGACATGGGCCCGGATGATGACGGTGGCTTGGGCGGATTCGGCCTGCCCGGCGACAATGGCGATTCTGGCGGCGAGATCACACTGCCCGGCTTTGAATAGCTAGACGGTTGTTGCAACCGCGTTATAGTAGAGGGGCTCCAGGACGGAGCCCTTTTTTATTTAGGCCAATAACAAGATGACCGAAGAACAAGAACAAAACCCTATGCCAGAGGGCACGTCGGTGCTGCAACTAATCGCACGGCCCCGTGACACCAATGCCTTTGGTGATATCTACGCCGGCTGGCTGGTCGACCAGATGGATCAGGCGGCCGAAGTGGTCGCAACCACGCTCGCCAAGGGTCGCTGCGCCACGGTATCGATCGATTCGTTGGATTTCATGTCACCCATCCCCGTCGGTGCGAAGATCGAGATCTTTGCCGGTGAACCCACCCTCGGCCGCAGCAGTATCACCGTGCCGATGGAAGCCTGGATCGCACTGCCCGGCAACGATGAGCTGATCAAAGTGACCGCCGGCGACTGGGTCATGGTCGCCATCACCAAGGCCGGCAACATACGTGCGCTCGATTAAAGCCCCGTCAGGTTGGCATAGGCCGCTATCAGCGTCTTGGTGCCCTTGCCAGCAAAGTTAACCGTTACCTTGGTCTGCGGGCCGGTTCCTTCGAATTTCATCACCACGCCTTCCCCAAACAGTCGGTGCGCTACGCGCTGACCCAAGCTCAGCCCAATGTCATGACCGGCGTCCAGACTTTTCCAAGGCGCATCATTACGCTTCACGCCCCGGTGCAGTCGGCTGTCAGTGCCGCTCAAGGGTCGCGAAATCTTCGCGTTCATGCGAATTTCTTCGACCAACTCAGGCGGAATTTCACGCAAAAATCGCGAGCGCGGCGACATGCTGTCCATGCCGTATAAGCGCCGGGTTTCAGCGTGGGTCAGGTAAAGCTTCTGTTCGGCCCGGGTAATGCCGACGTAGGCCAGGCGACGCTCTTCCTCAAGCCCGTCCGGGTCGTCCATCGACATTTTGTGCGGGAACAGACCCTCTTCGCAGCCGGCCAAAAACACCACGGGAAACTCCAGACCCTTGGCGCTGTGCAGCGTCATCATCTGCACCGCGTCCTCGTGCTCATCCGCCTGACGATCCCCCGCATCCAGCGATGCCTGAGCCAAAAACGCCGCCAAGGCGTTCTCATCTTCCTCGGGCTCGAAATCAGCCATGGCCGACGCCAGCTCTTTCAAGTTTTCGACCCGTGTCCGGGCTTTTTCACCTTTCTCGGCGCCGTGGTAGTCAATCAGCTTCGATGCGCTCAACACTTCGCGGGTTACGTCACCGAGCTCCATTGATTCGGTGTTCGTGTCCAAGTCGTCAATCAGGGACAAAAAGGCCGTCAACTGTGTTCGCGCCCGGGCCGGCAACACCCCGTTCTCGACGGAAAACTTTGCGGCCTGCCACAGCGCCATGCCTTGGTCCCGGGCGGTATGACGCACCATTTCCAAGGTTTTTTCACCAATGCCACGGGGCGGAATGTTGACCACCCGGTCAAAGGCGACGTCATCAAACCGGTTCAGGATCAGACGCAGGTAGCACAGGGCATTTTTGATCTCCAAGCGCTCATAAAAACGCTGGCCGCCGTAGATGCGATAGGGAATACCACCGCGCAGGAAGGCTTCTTCCATTGCCCGGGACTGGGCGTTTGAGCGATACAGTACCGCCACGTCCGAGCGCTGGTTACCGTCGTCAACATGACGCTGCACGGTGTCCGCGATAAAGCGCGCTTCGTCTTGTTCGTTAAACGCGCTATACAGCTTTAGGGGTTCGCCGTCGTTGTCTTCGGTCCACAACTCCTTGCCCATGCGCCCGGTATTGTTGGCAATCACCGCGTTCGCCGCATTCAGGATATTGGCCGTCGAGCGGTAATTCCGCGTCAGCCGAACCGTAACCACGTCGGCAAAGTCATTGACGAAGCTGCGAATGTTTTCGACTTGGGCGCCACGCCACCCGTAGATCGACTGGTCGTCATCGCCAACCGCCATGATATGACCATCCGTACCCGTCATCAGCCGCAACCAGGCGTACTGCACTTGGTTGGTGTCCTGAAACTCGTCGACCAAGATGTGCCGGAAGCGCGCACGGTAATGGCTCAATAGCTCTGCGTTGTCGCGCAAGGTTTCGTGGGCACGCAGCAATAGCTCACCAAAATCCACGAGCCCCTTTGCTTCGCATTCCTCTTCGTAGAGCGCGTAGATATCAATCAGCCGGTCGTTAAAGTAATCGCCCCGAGCCTGCACATTGGCGGCGCGGCAGCCTTCGTCTTTTTGGCTGTTGATGAAGTTGACCGCCGTGCGCGGGGGAAACTTTTTATCGTCCAGGTTGAGCTGCTGAATCACGCGCTTGACGACCTTTTGCTGATCGTCGCTGTCGAGCACTTGGAAGTTTTGATGCAAACCGGCTTCTTTCCAGTGCAATCGCAACCAGCGGTGACATAGACCGTGGAAGGTGCCCACCCACATGCCGCGCATCGGCCGCTGCGTCAGTTGCTCCAAGCGGCCCTGCATTTCTTTGGCGGCTTTGTTGGTAAAGGTCACCGCCATGATTGAATACGGCGATACCTCGTACACATCCATCAGCCACGCGACACGGTGCACCAGGACTCGGGTTTTGCCCGAGCCTGCGCCAGCGAGCACGAGCAGGTTCGATTCAGGGGCCGAAACGGCGTCGGATTGACCTTGGTTTAGGCCATCAATTAAGGGATGCGTCATGCGAGCAGTTTACCGGTTTTTGGTGGGTTTTTATGGCGTTGATGTAGGTGCGTGTTGAAGGGATTGGCCGGGTAACTCTGTGAGGTTAAGGTGCGAGTCCCCTCCGAATCGCCATTTGTCCCAGTTAAAAATCAGTAGCCGCTTTCTTTTTGGTGCCTAGCAGCAAGAATAACGGCGTCGTTTCCATCGAAGTGATACAGCTCCACGTAGCCACTATTCCCAAAGTCGATTAGCCACTCTCTGAACTCCGGGTCCATTTCTTCGGCAGGGCGCCCAGCTTCGGGTTGCTGAGCCAAAACCTGTACGCCACGTCGAATGGCTGATACCGCTTGCCGAGCCGCATCCTTATCGTTGGTTGCCAGAAATCGATAAAGACGCTGCACATCAGAAAGTGCTGACGGTGACCATTTCACCTGTGGCACTTGGGTATGCCCTGGTCGTGTCCTGCTTCAAGCTTTGATAGCCAGTTGTCGGCTTCATCAAACGTCAGATGTAAGCCGTCGTGTTGATAGTTTTCCCACGCTCGGAGTGCATCCTGTTTTAGAGCTTCGCGCTTTTCTTCGCGCTCGACATAGTCCTTGATCGCCTCACGCATGACCCAGTGCGAGGAACGGTTGCGGGCTTCGGCCAGCGTCCTAACGCGATTCTTTAGTGCTTCGTCTAGCTTTACTGAGGTAGCCATCTTTTCACCATGGTATCCATAGGTAGTACCGATGAATACTACACCACTATGAGTTCAGGTTTAGCACGTCCGTGGGAAACGCAGCACATAGTCGTGAACCCCACTGTTAGGACAGTCATTGCAAGCGCTCTGTTGCCGGAACTTTTCAACTTATGATCGCCTGTGAAGCTAAAACGCGACGCTTTCAGATCGCTGACAACAGGCCAGTCACGCGTTCTGACAGACTTCGGAGGGACTATGCCAATGGCGAGCACTGGTGCACACTGGGCACATGCTTCGCTATGCAAACCTTGGTTGGTGGATGCCTGGTCCGCTATACACTCTGCTATTTTGGTTTCAAACCGAGACTATTAGACCGCTCGAAACTTGGCTTCTGGGCCCACAGGCCGCCGTCGCGAGCCTGTTATTCCTGCCGGCTGGACTAAAGATCGTCAGCTACTACCTGTTTCGTTGGAAGTGTTTACCAAGTCTGATTCTTGGGACCTTTGTGGCCCACCACCTCATGTACCAGCCCGGCGAGGCCAACTGGGCTCCGGCGCTAGTGGGGTCCGCAGCCAGCGCCCTGGCCTTGCCATTTGTCCATCATGCGGCCCGGTTAATGCGGCTCGACATCTTTCGTGACTACCAGATCCGCCCCGTGCACTGGCGCCATTTGCTGAGCATTGCATTTCTAGCCGCCGCCGTTAGCGGGACTGGATTTGTATTTAGCTGGAGCCTGATCGACCCGAGCTTTGCAGGGCTTGGGCTGCTTCCGCGGTTTATGCTCGGCGACACCACTGGAGCCTTTGTTTTCCTGAGCCTGGTTATGTTCGCGTACCGAATCAAGCGCGGCCAGCCCGTAGCTTAAATACCAACCCCCCAACCAATAGGCCCCAAAACGCACTGCCAATGCCAGCAATAGCGATACCACTGGCGGTAATCAGAAAGCAAAGCAGCGCGCTTTCACGTGACGCGGGCGCGTCAAATGCCTGCACCACCGCCCCGAGTAATGCACCCAGTAGCGCCAACCCACCGATGGTTTCGATCAGGTTATCCGGCGCTGCCAGGGCGTACTGCATCATCACCGACGTCCCAAGCCCCATCACAATAAACACCAGCCCAGCGGCGATGACCGCGCCATAGCGTTTTCCCGGGTCTGGATGAACGTCCTCGTTGGCGCACAGTGCAGCCGTTAGCGCTGCCAAATTGATGTGATGCCCGCCAAAGGGTGCGTTGAGCACCGACAACAACCCCGTTAAACGCAGCGCCGGCGACAGCGGCGGGCGGTAGCCGTTGGCCTTTAATACCGCAAGCCCCGCCAGATTTTGGCTGGTCATGGTGACCAAAAACAGCGGCAGCGCGATACCTATCGTCGACGCCCAGCTGAACACCGGCGTCACCCACACTGGTTCACTCACTTGCCACTGGACTTGCTCAGGCACATACCCGCCCCAGGCGCAGACGACCCCAGCGGTGATGACCGCAGCCGGCAGCGCCCAAAGCTTGCGCGTTAGGTTTACAACAAACCACACCAGCACGACCGGGCCTGCGATTAACGGCATCGCCGCCACGGTGGTGAAGGGCACCAGACAGATATTGATTAGCACACCGGCCAGCATGGCGCTCGATAGCGACAGAGGAATGGCCTCAACCCATTGCCGAAGCCGAGGCACCAGGCCCGTAACCAGAATCATTAGGCTGGACACCACAAATGCCCCGGTGGCCTCCGCATAGCCACCCTCCGGAACCGCCAGAGTCGCCAGCAGTGCGGCGCCGGGCGTCGACCAGGCCACCGCCATGGGCATCTTGAATCGTATCGCCAGCACCAGCGACGCAATCCCCGTGGTGATGTTGAGCGCGGCCAGCCCTGACACCGCTTGGGCCTCGCTGGCTCCCACTGCGGTCAAGCCGGCAATGACAATGGCGAACGAGGCGGCGAACCCGATCAGGGCCGCCAGCACGCCTGCGCTGATGGTCTGGGGTGTTAGTGCATTAGTCATCAGCGCTGGCCGCGAGCCACATCGGCCCGGCAAAGTTGATTATCATAGTCGTCTTCGAAAAGGAGTCTTGCGTGAGCACAACCACCACTTTGTACCACAACCCGCGTTGCAGCAAATCGCGACAGGCCAAAGCTCTACTCGATGAGGCCGGAGCCGACTACAGCACCTGTTTGTACCTGAAAGCGAACCTTACGGCCGACGATTTTGAAGCGATCCTGGGGGCCTTGGGGGGCGAGCCTCGAGATCACTTGCGCCGTGGTGAGGACGCATTTAAGGCGCTTCCCGCCGACGCCGGGCT